>DNHK01000176.1 GCA_003485905.1 Gammaproteobacteria bacterium
ACGACCCTGTTCTAATTCAGCAGGTAGTAGGCAAAGCCCAAGTTACCAGCAAAGGTATTGAGATAGATGGAGCATGGGCTGCCAGCGATGCACTGGCACTTACGTTCACTGCCGCCTTACTTGATTCTGAGTTTGATCAATTCACTTCTGAATGTCATGCCGGCCAAACAGCGGCTACTGGATGCAGCGGTGGGCTATTTGTTCAAGACGGATTAACATTACCGCAAGCTCCAGAGAAGCAATTGGTATTAGGCGCAACTTACACTTGGGACTTAAACAATGGTATGGACCTTACCTTCGGTGGCAGGTACAGCTATCTGGACGACTATCACGTAACGCTTCCTCGTGACCCTGCTGGGTTCCAAGACGCGGTTAGCCGAATAGATGCAAGCTTGACATTAACTGGCACAACGTCTGGTAATAAAAACTGGTCCGTGGCTTTAGTTGGACGTAACCTTGGAGACGAGGTCGTCAGAAACTGGTGTAATAGTTCAGGCCTCTCAGGAGGTGGAGTAGTATCTTGCTCCGTGGAACAGACTCGATATCTTTCTTTGCGAAGCACTCTAAACTTTTAGGACGTTTAGAGAACTTTTCACAAAACTTCAAAACTGAAAGGGCAGGCTCAAACGAGCCTGCCCTTTTTTATTTTCTCGCCGGTGTTTTTAACTAGTTGATGTGACCGGGTTTACCCCTACCGGCTGAACCTTAAACGTCCAACCGACTGTATACTTTACGCGCATTACCCTCGTATATTTTACTTCTATCTTCGTCCGTCAATCGGGTGTTGGCATCTATATAACGTTTAGTATCATCAAAATAGTGTCCGGTCTCTGGGTCAATTCCGCGTACCGCGCCAATCATTTCAGAAGCAAATAAAATATTATCGATCGGAATAATATCCAATAATAGATCAATACCTTTTTGGTGGTATACACAGGTATCGAAGTACACATTTTTTAACATGACTTCGCGTAAGTCCCCTAAATTTTTATCTTGTGCCAAACCACGAAACCTACCCCAGTGGTACGGCACAGCACCACCGCCATGCGGGATAATAAATTTCAATTTAGGGAAGTCATCAAACAAGTTGGAGTACATCAACTGATCAAACGCTGCGGTATCTGCCCCAAGATAATGTGACCCTGTGGAACTAAAACAATCATTACAAGCCGCACTTACATGAATCATCGCCGGCACATCAAGCTCTACCATTACTTCGTAAAATGGATACCACGACTTATCATCTAGCCGGGCATCTTTCCAAAAACCACCTGTCGTATCCGGGTTTAGATTTACGCCTACAAAACCCATCTCCTCTACGCATCGACGCATTTCGACAATACTTTTACTTGGGTCTACACCTGGAGATTGAGGCAATTGCGCGACTGGCGCGAAATTTTTAGGAAACAAATCGCAGACTCGACGAATGAGTTCATTTTGATGTTCAGTCCAAAACCTACTTGTATGCTCATTTCCGACATGGTGCGCCATCCAGCTAGCGCGGGGTGAAAAAATCGTTAAGTCGGTGCCCCGCTGTTGTTGCAACCGCAGCTGATTGGTTTCAATACTCTCGCGCAACTCATCATCGGTCACCCCCATACTACCTTTTTCACCAACATGTGAAGGGTTCGAAGCTAGTGCGTCAATTTGTAGCTCACGCCATGCACCAACGCCGGGTGGCGTCGTCGTATAGTGACCATGACAGTCTATAATCATTATTTTTTCCTCTTTGTTATGATTCGCAGTTTTCCAGAATAGTTAAGCCGTACGCCGTGTTTGATACAGGAACATGGTAAAAGCGGTATTTCTCATCCACATCTACATCCATTGCCCCTCGCATAACCAGCCACATCACCATTTCGATACCCTCCGCGCCAGCTTCGCGAATATATTCAGTATGAGACATCTTTGTTAAAGCCGCGGGGTCACTTACCAGGTCATCAAGAAAGCGTTCGTCAAAATCACGATTAATCAACCCCGCTCGCTCGCCTTGAAGCTGGTGCGACATCCCTCCTGTCCCAAACACCGCCACCTTAATATCAGAATCGTAAGAGTCGATTGCCATGCGTAATGCCTTGCCCAGTTCATAACAACGGTTCGCGGTTGGCGCTGGATACTGAATTACATTTACAGCAATTGGAATAACTCGACACGGCCATTCACTTGGCTGATCGTAGGCGACCGAAAGTGGCACCGTCAAACCATGATCGACCGGCATATTGTTACTGATTGTCATATCGAATTCGCTAAATATCAGACTTTCAGCAATGTGCCACGCAAACTCAGAGTGACCTTTAACGATAGGCACGTCTCTGGGCCCATAGCCTTCATCTGCAGGCTCAAACTCATCAGCAACCCCGATAGCGAAGGTTGAAATGTTTTCCAGTGAATAGGCCGACGCGTGGTCGTTATATACAATGATGCAAACATCGGGCTTAGCTTCCTTAATCCACTCCTTGACTGGCTCTATACCGGTAAAGAAATCTTTCCAATACTCTTCCCCTTGCTTACCATGATCTACGGCGGCACCAATCGCAGGCACATGAGAAGTACCTATGCCACCTATCAATTTTGCCATTTAGGGTACTCCTGAGTTTCATTTTCTTTACTTCGATTATTTTCAACAGAACGAC
>DNHK01000230.1 GCA_003485905.1 Gammaproteobacteria bacterium
AGTTTGAAAACTGATTCGAGAATATCTCTACCTGACACGGCACAAGACCGGTACTATGTAGCGATGAAAATAATCTTTAGGAACACTTTAACAATGTTCTGCCTAGCTCTAACTTTATTTACTGGGCATGCAGCAAGTCAGTCGACCTCAAGTTCAGTGGATCCGCTACAGGCAGTGCCGACAACACGAGAAATTGTCCATATATCAGGTGATCTAAATCGGGTGCAAAACGGTGCCCACTACACTGTCTATCTTGTTACATCTAAAGGCATTATCCTAGCCGATCCGCTTAGTACAGATTTCGCTATGTGGCTAAAAGTAGAGCTAGCGAACCGATATGACGTCCCCGTGCGCTATGTGCTTTATAGCCACCACCATTTTGACCATGCCTCAGGCGCCCATGTGTTTGATGACACTGCAACATTGGTTGGCCACAAGAACTTCCCAAGCGCCCGCAAACGCAGTATCGAAAACTGGCCTGTACAGGTCATTCTCAACGATAAAAATAGCAATGGCAGCCTTGATCGTATCGAAGCAACAGGGCTTGCACTTGCACGCTTTGACCTATTAGACATTAACCGTGACGACATGCTCAGCTCCGCAGAAATCCACGTACAGGTTAGTCTTCCTGAGGTGTATTACGAGAAAAAAATGAGTATTACGCTTGGTGATAAAACGGTCGAACTGATGCACCCAGGGTCTAATCATACGGAGGACTCCAGTGTTTTATTCTTCCCCGAGGAGCGCGTAATTTATGGAGTTGATTTTGTTAATGTTGGCAGACTTGCAATCGCGTTCCCGGGCACTGGTACATTGCAGGGTTGGATCGAGTCGATCAAAAACGTCGAAGCACTGAATTTTAACATTGTAACCCCCGGCCATTCCAGCGTAGGTACAAAGAAGGAATTCACAGCCTACCGCGAATACTTTGAGGAACTGCGTATCACCATAAACCAGGCAGTAGAAAACGGCACGTCACTTGAAGAACTAATCGCCAGCGACGCGCTAGTAGGATACAACGACCTCCCTAATTACATGCCGTGGCGTGACATCAATATTGAAAAGGCGTATGAGCTGGCTCGTTCGGAAAACAACTAATTGGCAACTCGAATGCTAAAGACTTTGTGCGCTATAGCACTGTTAGAATCTCTAGAAAGAACCACTAGTCTTTAAACCAAACAGGGCGAATAGATCCCCTATCCGCCCTGTAGCATCGCAACGATTACTCTACCGCGCGGTAAAGTATAAAACTTACTGTAGAAACGGAGCTAGTGGTGGTTGCTCTCCAAGCACTTCGGTCATCGCATTGTGTACACAAATTTCATCGCTCCATTCTGCTGAAGCAGGCATACCACCGGCACCAATTGCACCAATAAGAACATTGTCTACCAAGATTGGTAGACCACCAGAGTTCCAGAACAAGTCAAACTCAGACTGCAGTGGTCGCAAGCGTGTATCGCGTGCCGGGTTTTTTGCCACCAGATTCATTTGAGCGTGCGTAGACCCGCGCATAAACAAAGCCGTTTTGGCTTTTAGAAGTGCGGTCTCAGTAGCAATTGGCGTTTGACCATCTGCGCGCAGCGCGTATACAACGTGCCCAGAAGGACTCAGTATAAATATACTGGTTCCAAAACCCCGGTCAGCGGCTGCCAGCAAACAATGATTGGCAATCTTTCGCGCTGTATCTAATGATATTTCGTCACGCGTCTTGGCCTTAACCGCAGCCTCGCTGCTAATAACAAAATCATCAATTTCCTGAGCTTGTAGTGTTCCAACTGAAAACACTAACCCTAGCGCAGTCGTTAGTTTAAAAAATTTAATCATAAGACCTCCTAAGTAAAATTAAAATATAGGGACTATATTTGGTAGAAATAACTAACAAGCTGTTAGTTAGAGGGGTTAACACGCTTAATTATGCGTTCGGGCTTTGCCCCATCTTTTGGAACAAATTTCTGTGCGCGGCCAGTATTGACTTCAGAAATGTAGAAGTTACCCTCTTCATCTACAGTCATACCGTGCACACCCCACATTCCACCGGGAAAGGTTCCCCAAGTTCCCCAAGAATCGAGAAAATGGCTATCCAGGTCATATTTGAGAAGTTTTGTCGTACCACCATCCATGATCCATACAGAACCATTTGAAACAATTAGATACTGAACATCTGACGGTGGATCACCAACTCGCCATTGATCCAGAAAAGTGCCTTCTTGATCGAATACTTGAATTCGATTATTCATTCGATCACTCACGTAAACACGGCCAGAATCTTGGTCGATATCAATACCATGCAAAGCGTTAAAATACCCTGGCCGCGTATCATCTGGTAAAGTACCTTTCTGGCCCCATTGCATTAAATAATTTCCATCGTGGTCAAATTTCATTACGCGTGAGTTTACGTATCCATCTGCAACAAACATCGCGTCTTCTGAGAATGTCATAAAGGTCGGTCTAGCGAAGTGCTTTTCGTCTTCGCCTGCCTCGTTTGGAATCCCTAATGTTTGAACAATCTCCTTGCCATCGTTTGTAAATTTATAAACCGCGTGAGCGTAATCATCAACAATCCATATGTGTTTTTCAGGATCAAACGGATTGACATACACAGCGTGGGGTTTAACCCACATAGAATCCCACTGGTCCCAGGTTTCAACGATATTACCCTCTCGATCAACTACGACAACGCAGTGCTCCCAGCTAGCATCCACGTCACGGATGTATCCTGCACCTTCCCATTGATCCCAGCCATGATCATTATTGTGATCAGGACTAGCCTGTGTTGCATCTCGCCACGGCATTGTATTATCTCGCCATGCATAGTTTCGCCCGGTAGGGAAACGTAAGCGCGTGCCCTGCTCTTCAATCAAACGCTCTTCTGGGCGGTCAATTTTCTTCAATACACCGCGTTGAATTATAAAGATTCGATCAGCGCTTTCGGCGAAAATACCTTGGATAGCACCCCACGTCCAATTTTCACTGCCCGGTATTGTGGATATATCATTCGGCCAGCCTGCAATTGGCTCATATGGACCAAATGGGTCTTGCCCACCCTTAACCAAAACTTCGTTTTGCGCGAATACCGGTGACGCGATTAACTGCGTGAGTACAACGATGCTTAGTGTAAATAAAGTCCTGCTCATTATTATTTTCCCCAAAATTACGGTTTTTACAATGTTCAGCGTAACCAAACATAGCCGTAACTTATCCACCCAACTATAAGTGTTATCAAGATTATGTTCCACCGCTCGCATGCAGTTTTCACCCGAGGGGAAGTGAAACTACAGATTACTGAGGTTTATTAGATATCGAAAATACTACCGCTCAGTGGCTCCTAATCTCTCAACACGGTCATTGGTTCCAATTGGATATTGGTATTTGACACATTTATATCCTACCCGATTTACGTCCTACTCGAACTCCTGCCTCTCATCAAAACTCTTCCCCGATCGTTCTTCCATCAATCTCGCCCCGAATCGAGTTAGCAAACCGTCATCAGTACGGGTTCGCCTTCCGTCCGAGTCGAATTCAGGAAGGTCATTAGCTTCCTCAGGGAATAACTCATTCTCGCCAAACGTAAATTCGCTAGCACCCCTCACTATCCTATTATTC
>DNHK01000439.1 GCA_003485905.1 Gammaproteobacteria bacterium
TGTCGATTGGCGGCAATCATTTGTTGCATGCGTTAAGACGCAATGTGGATTTGAATATACTGCTGTTCAATAACGAGATTTATGGTTTGACCAAAGGCCAATACTCACCTACTTCACGGGTTGGTACCCGATCGCCATCTAGTCCCGGCGGCTCGACAGATACGCCGTTGATTCCTGGTCAATTTGCGATTGGCGCGGGTTCAAAATTTTATGCGCGAGCAATTGATACCGACAAAGTTGGATTGGGCGAAGTGTTAACCGCTTCACATGCGCACAAAGGCGCATCGATGATCGAGATTTATCAAAACTGCATCGTATATAACGATAATGTTTTTGGTGGCTTTACCGATAAAGAAAATGTCAAAAATTCCCAGCTAAAACTGGTTAATGGTGAACCGATGATATATGGGGCGGATCAAGATAAGGGTCTTGCTTTTGACATTAAAACGATGGCGCTTAAAGTGGTCGACCCGGCTAAACATGCTGATGAAATATTGGTGCATGATGAAACCAATAAAGTAATCGCGCAGCTATTGCTTGGTATGCCAAGACCGGAGTTTCCGGTGGCGCTGGGTGTTATTTTTCGTCAAGAGAGCGATTCGTTCGATAAGTCCTATTACAAGAATCATGTGAGTGGCATGAAACGCACCGGGTCGATTAAAGACGTGTTGCGTAAAACGACTACCTGGAAAGTGGACTAGTCGGGCCATTCTAGTAAATAGCTTACCTAGCTAAAAAAACGTCGCCAAGCTTCTAGTTATCCATAGGGTAAGTGGATACTAATACGAAGCCGTGGCGACGGTTTACAACTCTACTGCATTAAATATTGCCGTCACTGGTTACCGCGTTAAGCGTTAGCGCTTGAGGCTGTACTGCTGTGCTAGCCGGTTTTGACTGGGTTGCTTTGATTTGTGCCCTAACCGCTTTTTTATCTGCACGGCCATTCAGCTTGTAGATTTTCGCGATGGTTACCGGAATCGATAAGTTGTAGCGTTGTATTGGTCTAACAGAATCGAATCGAGCCAGAATCCGTGAGCCAGTCGACGAAAACGCAACATGCTGGGTGAATCTAAAATCGCGTTCTTCGCGGTTAAGTATCAACAAATAAGACCGCCCCGGTGCAATGTCTACGATTATTGAGCGTGGGTCTACATAAGACCAACCGTCAATACCGTAGCGAAAGATGCCATCAACAGTTTCTAGATTGGGGAAGTGATATTTTTCTAGCCCAGTGGTGGAATTGGGCGCTGCAGTCGCTATGCTTGCTCCACAAAGTGATGCGATGAAACTAAATGCGATTAGTATGTATCTCATGGTGTTAATACCTCCTTATTGATCACTAACCATCACACGTTCATCCTAGGCTGTAGCGCTGAACTTGAACTGAATACTTGTTACAGTTTGTTTATCGTTGGTTAACAGTTGAGTTGGTTGCCACAATGCCGTTGTATAAAAAGTTTGGAAAGTACGGATTAGTGTGCCTCGCGCTGTTGTTTCTTGGTACCGGCGCACAGGCCGATGAGCCAGCTCTGTTTACTAGCGATGGCTGCTCGTTGTTTCCAGATGCCTCTTTTATTGGCGACAGCGACTGGTGCTCGTGTTGTTACATACACGATATTTCGTATTGGATGGGTGGAACGGCTGAGCAGCGCTTGGCCGAAGATGCTGCGTTAAAAGCGTGTGTTATTGAAAAAACAGCAAGTAAAACGTTAGCGTTTTTAATGTATCAAGGGGTTCGTGTAGGAGGCACGCCTTACCTAAATACGTCATTTCGATGGGGATATGGGTGGGAATACGCGCGTAAGTATCAGCCGCTCACCGCACTGGAGCAGTCGCAAGTCGACGCGCTAATAGCAGAAGACCCGCCTTCGGTAGCAATATGTAATTAGCATTGGGTCGTTGTGATGCCGGACCAGTGGTGCGGCGATGAATTGTTCTGCACACGATATATTCACGAAAATGCCTTGCAGGGAGCTTAATCGAACGCGTCAGTCTGATATTCTTGCGTTCTGGATCGCACTTTCAATAGCGCTCTCAAAAGTACTCTCAATAGTGCTTAGAGCAACCGCCTAAGTGCTACGGACTTTTTATAAAAATAAGACACATGACGACACTTGCAAAACGAATAATACCGCGGGCACTTTTTTTCAAATTGGTTTGTTGGCGCGACAAGCTAAAGGCTTACGTGATGGGGCGGCCGTATAGAAAAGGTTCTAAATTTGCAGCTGAATGGCAGCCAAGCGAATTATTGTCTGACGGGCAGTTTTCGGGGCGGTCTACCTCCAACGCTAGTAATCCGCTCTGGGATTACTTTGAGGCTAATACAGAAGGTCCTGGGATATGGAAGTGGAAACATTATTTCGAGATTTATCATCGACACTTAGGCCGCTTTATTGGCAAAAAAGTGGATATGTTAGAGATTGGAATCTTTAGCGGTGGCAGTTTAGGTATGTGGAAGTCTTATTTTGGTTCCGGCTGTCATATTTATGGTGTAGATATTGAGGAAGCTTGCAAAGCTTATGAATCCGACAGTGTGTCGGTGTATATCGGTGATCAGGAAGATTCGGTATTTTGGGATAAGTTCATATCCGAGGTGCCGCACATAGACGTGTTGATCGATGATGGCGGGCACACGCCAGAACAGCAAATGGTCACACTGGAAAAAATGTTACCGCGGATTCGGCCGGGTGGCGTATACATTTGCGAAGATGTACATGCGATTAATCATCGTTTTGCAGCCTACGCGGCTGGATTGGTTAGCGAGCTAAATGCAATGGATTACTCGCGCCCTGGAATTGAAGACAATGTGAAAACTTCTACCTTTCAGTCTGAGTGTCATTCGATACATTTCTATCCGTTTTCTGTGGTCATAGAAAAACACGCAGAAGCTCAGCACGAATTGCCAAATTTGCGACGCGGCACGCAGTGGCAGCCATTTTACGAGTAACGGGTTAGACATCAGGCTCATGAGGTATCGATCTTTAGCGCAAGCATTGTTGATACTGTCCATGGTCAGTGGCACAGCTATGGCAGAGACTGTGAATATTGCGGTCGCCAGCAATTTTGCCTCCGCTGCCAGGGCCATTATAAAGGCATACCCCAATAGCACCGAAGACCAGCTAAATGTGATTCCTGGGTCTACTGGCAAGCTGTATGCGCAAATCAAGAATGGAGCGCCGTTCGATCTTTTCTTTGCTGCAGATAGCAAACGGCCCGAGCTTTTGCATTCTGAAGGTTTTGTTATCGGTGGCGAGCCACACACTTATGCTCTAGGTAAGTTAGTGCTTTGGAGTCCGGCCCATCGAGGGCTTATTTCTGTTACTGCGTTATTAGACGGAGACTTTCGATATATCGCCATCGCTAACCCGCGACTTGCCCCGTATGGAGATGCTGCCCGTCAGGCGCTTAGCGCACTTGGCTATTGGGATAGTCTACAAGGTCGATTGGTGATTGGCGAAAGTATTGGCCAAGCGTTTCAATATGTAGATAGCGGCAATGCGGAGTTAGGCTTGCTGGCTTTATCGCAGTTCTCTGGTAGCCATCGGGAATATTCAGGTGCTATCGGGCGAGTGCCGGACGATATTTATACTCCGATACAGCAGCAGGTTGTGATGCTTAGCGATAAGTCAGGTGCACGTGCATTTCTAGAGTTTGTGTCTTCGGGTATCGCCACAGATATCCTGCGGACCTATGGATACGGGGTGCCTTAATGCTGACGCCTGACGACATACAAGCGCTACTACTCACGCTTAAATTGGCAGCTGTTTCTACCGTGATATTGCTGCTTCTGGGCACGCCGTTGGCCTGGTGGTTGGCACATACACGCTGGCGTGCAAAATTCTTGATCGAATCAGTCATCGCATTGCCGTTGGTGTTGCCACCAACGGTGTTGGGGTTTTATTTGTTGTTAGCGCTCGGTCCGAACGGAATTGCCGGTGGTAGCACGCTGGCGTTCACTTTTTATGGTTTGGTCATAGGTTCGGTGATTTATTCACTGCCGTTTGTGGTTCAGCCGCTGCAAGATGCATTTATAAGTGTCGGCCGTCGTCCCCTTGAAGTTGCCGCAACGTTGCGTACTTCGCCACTCATGGCATTTTTTAAAGTTGCGATGCCACTGGCTCGTCCAGGCTTTATAACCGCGGCTATCTTAGGGTTTGCACATACCTTGGGTGAATTCGGTGTTGTATTAATGATCGGCGGCAACATACCGGGTGAAACGCGTGTTGCGTCGATCGCGATTTACGATCATGTCGAGTCGTTGGAGTATGCACAGGCACACATACTGGCCGCAGTGCTTTTGATCGTTTCGTTTGTCATGTTGGTTGCAGTATTTATTCTTAATCGTCGGTTCCGGACGGTGCGGCTGTGAGTATTGATCTACGATTTGATTTTCAGCAAGGGGGCTTTACTACCAAGCTGGCCCTTGAATTATCCAGTACCGGTATTACCGCTATCTTTGGTCCTTCCGGCAGCGGTAAAACCTCACTGTTGCGAGCAATTGCTGGTTTGGACCGGCACTCCGGATCTTTTGTTTCCGTGTCTGGGGCCGTTTGGCAAGACGGTAGTTTCTTTGTTCCGGTGCACCAACGGCCCTTAGGTGTCGTGTTTCAGGAAGCGAGTTTGTTTAACCATCTGGATGTTCAAGGGAACATAGAATTCGGACGCAAACGCGCCGGGTTGGAATTGGGCAAAAATCAAATTAGTTCGATTATTGAAATGCTGGATTTGGAAAACTTGCTGCAACGACGGCCAAATAATTTGTCTGGTGGCGAGCTGCAGAGGGTGGCTCTGGCGCGCGCACTGGCAGTTGAACCAAAGCTTTTGTTGCTCGACGAGCCGCTCGCTTCGTTGGATGAAAAGCGAAAAAATGAAATTCTGCCGTATTTGGAAATGCTGCATCGGGAATCAAACATACCAATGCTGTATGTGACCCATTCCTTGAATGAAGTATCTCGTCTGGCGGATCAGATGGCGGTGCTGGAAGATGGAGAAGTTGTTGCCAGCGGGACGGTCGCAGAGTTGTTTACGCGTATGGATTTGGTCATGGGGCAAGATGATCAGGCATCAACACTAATTGATACCGAAGTAGGGCAGCACGATGATCAATTTGGCTTGTCGACTCTGGTTTGCGCTGGCGGAGAGTTTACTGTTGCGAAACTAGATGCGGCAATTGGAACAGCAGCCAGACTAAGAGTATTTGCGCGTGACGTCAGTGTTACGTTAAGCAAACAAGTGGATACCAGTATTCAAAACATTTTTGCAGCTGAAATGGTTGATTCCAAGTCGTTAGGTGAGGCCTACGTATTGGTAAGCCTGAACTTTGCCGGACAAATATTGATTGCTCGGCTCACCCAGAAGTCATTTAGTGAGTTGGATTTGAAAACCGGTAAAAAGGTTTTTGCACAGGTTAAGAGTGTGGCGCTGGTTGCTTAGACTTTTAAATTGGCTCAGGCTG
>DNHK01000270.1:0-1941 GCA_003485905.1 Gammaproteobacteria bacterium
GTGGGTGATGATGACCAGTCAATTTATGCCTGGCGTGGCGCGCGCCCGGAAAACCTGATGCAACTACAGGAAGATTTCCCGACCCTGAATGTTATTAAACTTGAGCAAAACTATCGCTCGACCGGCCGCATCCTAAAAGCCGCCAACACCTTGATCGACAATAACCCCCACCTCATCAGCAAAGCGCTTTGGAGTGAACTGGGCCCCGGCGACCCTCTGCGTTTTATTAGCAGTGACAATGAAGACGGCGAATGCGAACGTGTGGTTAATGAGATTATCGATATGCGCCTCAAACGGCGCTGTAAATACAGCGACTTTGCCGTGCTCTATCGCGGCAACTACCAAGCCAAGCTAGTGGAAATTAAGCTGCAATCCCAGAGTATTCCCTACGAGATTACGGGCGGCCAATCGTTTTATGCCAAGACCGAAATCAAAGATATCATGGCCTACCTGCGGTTAATTATTAACCCAGATGACGACAATGCCATGCTGCGAATTATCAACACCCCACGTAGACAGATCGGCCCCACCACATTAGAAAAACTCGGCGAGTACTCCAACAAGCGCAACCTGTCACTGTATGACGCCATCGATGAAGTCGGCCTCACCGCCACCATGCCAGCGAATAATTTAGAGCGCCTCAAACGCTTTAAACACTGGGTACAAAATATCAATCGCAACGTCTACAACGGCAAACCCATTGAAGCCATCAATGAAATGCTCGACGACATCGACTACCTCGACTGGCTAAGACAAAATGCCAGCAGCGATCACGTTGCCCAAAAGCGCTGGGAAAATGTGCAGTTTCTGCTCAACCAACTCGCTCAGGTACTAAAGAACGACGAGACCGCCACCGACGAAGAAAACGGCGACAGCAAAATCGAAAACGCTATCGCCAAACTGATCCTTAGAGATCTTCTCGACCGCGAAAAAGAAGAATCCGCCGACGACAAAGTCCAGCTAATGACCTTGCATGCGGCGAAAGGATTGGAGTTTCTACATGTGTTTATGGTGGGTATGGAAGAAGATATCCTACCGCACAAAAACAGCGTAGAAGGCGGCCAGATCGAAGAAGAACGCCGCCTTGCCTACGTCGGCATCACAAGAGCCCAGCGCACCCTCACCATGACCAGCGCTCGACAGCGCACCCAGTTTGGTGAAACGTCTGCAACTACGCCGAGTCGCTTTGTTGATGAATTGCCAGAGGAGGATTTAGTACGGATTGGCGGTGGTGTTGAAATCAGCAAAGAAGAAAATCAGGCCAAGGGTGAGGAATCATTGGCGGCGTTGAAATCGTTGTTTGGGTAGGTAGATTGTCACCCCAGCGAATGAACGGGCGCGTTTTGGGAAGATCATTACCACGCAACCGCGATTGATACAGAGGCTTATTCTCAATGTCCGGTGTATGTCGACATGAATATGGTGAGGGCAAGCGTGGTTACCCTTATTGCCCTATAACTTGTTCTAATTTTTTAAGGATATCCTCCTTTGTACCAGAACCAGACCTATCTAAATTTTGCTCACGCCACCGGACAGCAGGCAAATCTTGTGCTCCATCAATAGCCAATAAATCCCACTGCGGCTCTCGCTTATAAAATGAACACAAAAAGTCTTTGTGGATTTGAGGCATATTACGGGTTCTACCCTAATTTTACGGACACTTCAAAGAAGGCCATAATTATGGCTAAGGAGTGTTTGTTATGTCAAAAAGAAGGACGTTTAGCGCCGAGTTCAAACGCGGTGCAGGTTGAACAAACCAAGTAAGCTGGAGTGACCTGTGCGCAAGTTGCCCGATCGAACGGTTCCATAATCCATGGAGCGGCGACGCGTTGCAAGATAAGATTGGAAGCTAAGTGCTTTTTTAAACCGTCCGTGAAAACGGGGTAGAACCCACTACAGACTATCGTTAACTCGTAAACGCAGTTCTTTACCAGGCTTAAA
>DNHK01000270.1:2004-2662 GCA_003485905.1 Gammaproteobacteria bacterium
TGCATCGCCGGTCTTGGGGTTGCGCCCGACACGCGGGGCGCGGTAGTGAAGTGAGAAACTGCCAAATCCACGAATTTCGGTACGCTGGTTGGTGACCAGTGCGTGGGTCATCCGCTCCAAAATCATTCTCACCGCCAACTCAACATCTTTGGGAGGAAGCTGGTCTTGGCTTATGGCGATTTTTTCAATTAGTTCAGATTTAGTCATGGATTACGTAATCGATTTTTATTAATGAAATTTGTTTTATTTGAAATCCGTCTTTCTAACCTTAATTCTTGATTTTATTGAAGTTTTAAATTTATACAAGCAAAAATTGAGTAAATGTCATTTTACAGGCGAAAAAAAAGGGTGGCATAGCCACCCTTTTTTGATCTCAGCTGAACCTTACTTGTCCATTTGCGCTTTGATCAGGTCACCAATAGTCACCGGTGCGGCGGTGTCAGCTTCAACCTTGCGGTGAGCTTTAACCACTGCTTTTTCGTCAGCAACATCTTTAGCCTTCACAGACAGGCTGATAGCACGGGTCTTGCGATCAACATTGATGATCTTGGCTTCGATCTCTTGGCCTTCCTGCAATTCGTGACGGGCATCTTCAACCTTTTCACGAGAGAGCTCAGAACCTTTGAGGTAAGCTTCGATATCATTGCCGAGATCAACG
>DNHK01000270.1:2732-2927 GCA_003485905.1 Gammaproteobacteria bacterium
GTCAGACAGCTGCTTGATACCCAGTGAGATGCGCTCGCGCTCTGCATCGATGCTGAGTACAACTGTTTCAACTTCTTCGCCTTTCTTGAAGTTGCGAACCGCTTCTTCGCCAGTTTCGTTCCAAGAGATATCAGACAGGTGAACCAGACCATCGATGCCGCCGTCGAGGCCGATAAAGATACCGAAGTCAGTGAT
>DNHK01000355.1:0-3945 GCA_003485905.1 Gammaproteobacteria bacterium
AAAAAAAAGTACGCCCGGCAGGATTCGAACCTGCGACCTACGGATTCGAAGTCCGGAACTCTATCCAGCTGAGCTACGGGCGCATATTTAAAAATGGCGAATGATATAGAACTTCGAAATTTAGTCAAATTACAAAACAGCGATCGCACTAAAAAATAAAAGGAGGCGTCTCATATTAATTACCATTATTTATATTATGGACTGTTATTAATTCAATGGGATTAATGCAGGAAGTTTCTGATTCTCAGCTTGATCTTTGGGAGAAATAATGAGGAAATTTACTAAAAATAATGGCAATGCTTAAGTTGATGCTGTACATAGAGCAATATATGGCGGAGAGAGAGGGATTCGAACCCTCGATACGGGATAAACCGTATACTCCCTTAGCAGGGGAGCGCCTTCAGCCGCTCGGCCACCTCTCCAATTTATTCACACACATCAACAACTTTTTTTAATGGATAAAATTTCCATTTTTTGCAGTTTTGGTCTATGCACTTAGGTCATTAAGAATAGTCTTACTATGATTTCGAATAAGACTAACAAATATATATTTTCAATATTATTACATTTCTAATGTTTAAGCATCATCACTTTTTTCATCTTGAATCCGATCATAAATTTCTTCCCGATGAACAGCAACGTCCTTCGGAGCATTAATTCCAATACGCACCTGATTACCACGTACCTCTAATACTGTGATGTTCACTTCATCACCAATCATTAAAGTCTCACCTACTTTTCGAGTTAATATCAACATTATAATTCTCCAATATCATCCCCAATTCCAAATTTGTTGTCATATTATTAACAATAATAGCTCACTAACCATAATTGACATTTTCTTAATGAAAATATTTCAACATTATTCCTAATTGATCACTAATTACTTTTTCATAGCACCTTTTCATTATCCAATCCGAAAGTCGTATGCAACGTACAAACCCCAAGCTCTAGATGTTTCTCAGTAACGACTACAGAAATTTTAATTTCTGATGTAGAAATCATTTGTATATTTATATTTTCGTTTGCCAAAGCCTTAAACATCGTGTTCGCTATCCCAGCATGTGAACGCATACCTACACCTACTACAGAGATTTTGACTATTGTATTATCACCCGAGACACCCTTTGCACCGATATCTTTTGCCGTTTTCTGTAAAACTGAAAGCGCTTTGTCATAATCAGATCGATGTACCGTAAATGTGAAGTCTGTACTGTTATCTAGTCCCATATTTTGCACAATCATATCTACTTCAATATTAACATCGGCAATCGGTCCGAGTATCTGAGAGGCGACACCAGGCATGTCTGGAACACCTACAATCGTTAATTTTGCTTCATCTCGATTGTGAGCAATACCTGATATCAGCGGTGCTTCCATATTTTCATCCTCATCGGTTATTAGCGTGCCTAAACCATCTTCAAAACTAGAAAGAACGCGCAAATTGACATTATATTTCCTGGCAAATTCAACTGAACGTATTTGCAATACCTTCGAACCTAGACTGGCCATTTCCAGCATTTCTTCATACGTAATCGAGTCTAGCCGTTGTGCATTTTTAACTATCCGTGGATCGGCTGTATAGACACCATCTACATCAGTGTAGATTCGACATTCATCTGCTTCCAAGGCGGCCGCCATAGCCACTGCTGTTGTGTCGGAACCTCCCCTCCCCATAGTTGTAATGTTGCCATTTTCATCAACACCCTGAAAACCAGCGACAACAGCAACGACGCCGCTATCCAAGTCTGCCTGGAGGCGTTCGCACTCAATATCCAGGATACGGGCCTTGGTGTGAGCTGAATCCGTCAGGATCTTAATTTGACCGCCAGTATAGGAGCGCGCGCGGCAACCGTGATTAGCCAACACCATCGACAGCAATGCGGTGGTTACCTGCTCGCCAGTAGACAGCAGCACATCGACTTCTCGATGGGTTTCCGGAGTAATACCTACCTGGCGCGCCAAATCATCCAACCGATCGGTCTCGTGGCCCATGGCAGACACAACCACCACCACATCATGACCTTTTGCTTGGGTCGCGATAATTCTTCGAGCAACGTTGTCGAGATGAGCGACGGTCGCCACCGAAGTCCCACCATACTTTTGAACGATTAAAGACATACAGAGTGCCGAGGGTAAAGCGTTAACGATGATGCTGAGGCTACCCACTCCCAAGCGTCACATCCAATTTTAAGACCTTTATTACTAGCCGTCAGCTGCTCATCATTAGCTACCTGAGTCATTAACGGCATCGCCATTCTAGCCGCTGAAACCCAGCAGAAACAATCGGTTTAGCCCAAAACTTCCTCAAGGTAGGGCGTCGCCGATGCTAGCGCAGCGGCCAGACCTTGGGGTTCAGTACCGCCGGCCCTAGCCATGTCTGGTCTACCACCGCCTTTACCGCCGACCTGAGTGGCGACATGATTCACCAGCGCTCCAGCATTAACGCGCGCCGTTAAATCCTTGGTCACGCCAGCGATCATGGCGACTTTACCGTCGGTCACACAGGCCAGGACAACAACACCTGATTGAAGCTTGTTCTTCAACTGATCCAGCACGTCGGGCAGTGCTTTCGGATCGCTGCCATCAGAGTCTTTCACGATCACCTTGACGCCATGGATCTCGATAACCGCATCAGCCAGATCGCTGCCGGCACCACTCGCCAGCTTCATCGACAACTGAGCCACCTCTTTCTCGAGCTTCTTATTCTGCTCAAGCAGCGACCGTACCTTGGCCACGATCCCGCCTTGGTCTGCGCGCAACAGCGCGGCGGTCTCAGCCAACGATGCTTCCAGGCCTTCGATGCGCTCCAGCGCGCGCAAGCCAGTGACGCCTTCAATACGACGGACCCCTGAGGCGATACCTTGTTCGGTAACAATTCGAAAAATCCCGATATCCCCAGTCCGGCTGGCGTGGGTGCCACCGCACAATTCAATGGAGAATCCCTCACCCATGGTCAAAACCCGCACCTGTTCAGAGTATTTCTCACCGAACAAGGCCATGGCACCCTTCGCACGCGCGGCTTCGAGGTCCATTATTTCGGTCTCGATCTCAGAGTTACGCTGAATCTGCTCATTCACAATACGCTCGATCTTGCCAATTTCCACTCGAGTCATCGGTTCGAAGTGCGAGAAATCAAATCGAAAACGCTCCGCATCGACCAAAGAACCACGCTGATTAACATGCTCGCCGAGCACCTCTTTGAGCGCAGCATGGAGCAAGTGCGTCGCCGAATGGTTCAAGCGAGTCGCGTCGCGCTGCAGGCGATCAACCTCTGCGCTCAGCACATCGCCCACCGTAAGCGACCCCTCGAGCAACTTACCCTTATGTAAAAAGGCATTGCCAGCCTTGATGGTATCTACAACATCAAACACCAAATCACTCCCTAACAGCCGACCACTGTCGCCAACCTGGCCACCTGATTCCGCATAGAAAGGCGTACTATCCAGTACGACAACCCCTTCATCATCAGCAGTCAAGGAATCTACCGCGCTGTCTCCAAGAAACAACGCCACCACTTTACTCTTGCCGTGCAAAGTACTGTAGCCAACAAACTCTGTAGTCGAGTCCACCTGATAATGGGCGATATCTACCGCACCAAATTTGCTCGCCGCACGGGCTCGCTGCCGCTGCGCTTCCATGGCGCGCTCGAATCCCGGCATGTCCAATTGCAGATCGCGCTCGCGGGCGATATCGGCGGTTAGGTCCGTGGGAAAACCAAACGTGTCATAGAGTTTAAAGACTACTTCACCTGGAATTTCATTCCCCTGGAGCATACCAATCGCCTCGGTGAGAATTCGCATGCCATGATCCAATGTCAGCTCAAACTGCTGTTCTTCCTTCAGTAACACGCGCTCGATCTGCCCTTGGGTGGCACGTAACAGGGGATAAGCATCTCCCATTTGCTCTACCAGACAGCCCACCAATTGATGAAAGAAGGGCTGT
>DNHK01000355.1:4055-4355 GCA_003485905.1 Gammaproteobacteria bacterium
ACCATCTGCGACGAGGAACGCGGCGGCTCGAATATGATCGGCAATGACCTTGAGCGAGGGATTCTGCAGATCAGTACAATTCAGCAGACTCGCAGCGCGATGAATGAGGGCCTGGAACAGATCAATGTCATAGTTGGTGTGCACATCCTGCAGTACTGCCGCTAAGCGTTCGAGACCCATGCCCGTATCAACACAAGGCTTGGGTAACGGTGTCAGGGTGCCGTCAGCAGATCGGTCAAACTGGGTGAATACCAGATTCCAAATCTCAATATAACGATCCAGGTCGCCATCAGGACTGCC
>DNHK01000126.1 GCA_003485905.1 Gammaproteobacteria bacterium
GTGATCCAGCTTAACCCTGCTTGCGCGCCTTCCAAATTAAGCAATTCAAATAGCTCCCGATTATCATAAACAGGAATGCCCCACTCTTTATCATGGTACTCGACATATATTGGGTCGCTACCACACCACTCACACCGAACTCTATCAATCACTTTACGCCCGTCTTCCAGCATAAGAACAAAGCATTAGCATAACAATAATATTTATCAGCCCGAGAAAGCCAAACAGCATCGATATCGACAAACCAACTGAAAGCAAACCCACCGCCAATATAGACCCCCCAAATATATAAAACGAATTTGTGACATTCAGTGCCGCAATTATCCGGGAACGGATACTCTCCGGGCTATCTGACTGTAATAAAGTATATAAGGGCACAGTATAAAGTCCGGCGCATACTGACAATCCACCCAAGCTCATAATTACTGACCAGCCCGCTAAAGATTGGGGTAAGTTCTGTATACTGTTGATAGCAACGGTTTGCTCAGGTATTAGTGCCATCCACAATGCAAATATGCTCATGGCAAATCCACCGACAATCGCAACCTTCAAACTAGAGTGTTTTTCCGCAAGATAGGAACACCAGACAGACCCAACGGCAACACCAATCGAAAAAATTGCAATCAACAATGTTGCAAGACGACCATCAGCTTTAAGAGTTTGTTGTGCCCAAGGCGCCAACTGAGTAAGAAACAAGGCGCCAAGCAACCAGAACCAGGATATGTAAGCAATAATACTGTTTACCTTGGCTGACTTAGCTTCTGCTAATAACCCTAAAATGCCTCGGTATAAGTTCCAATCAAGTCTAAGGTCTGTGGCGACCGACGGAGCATTTGGAATCCCCCTACTTGCTAGCCAACCGATGAGTGCTATAAAAACACCCCCATACCCAAGCCAGTCTCGGCTGACAGAGTCTGCTGCCAACCAACCACCAAATAGAGTGCCCATTAAAATAGCCAGGAATGTCCCGCCCTCAACATACGCATTTCCGTCCAATAGCTCCTCTGGAGTAAGGTGCTGGGGTAGCAGGCTATATTTAGTCGGGCCGAAAAATGTTGATTGTGTACCAAGTAAAAACAGCACAAACAGCATGGAGTAAACCGACTCTAACCATAGAGATAGCGCGGCCAAAACCATAATGACAATCTCACCTAGCTTAATATATTGTATTAACGAGGACTTCTCATACTTATCGGCAAGCTGACCTGCAATCGGTGAGAATAAAAAAAACGGCAAAATAAACAGGGCACTAGCAAGATTAATTAGTACTAAAGTTTCATCTGGGCTGCTTGCCATAACAAAAGTAAACAGAACAATCAGCGCATTCTTAAAGAAGTTATCATTAAATGCGCCTAAAAATTGCGTTGCAAATAGTGGCCCAAAACGACGTTTTAAAAGCAAAAACCGCTGTTTAGTTACTGCACCCTTATTGTTTGTTATGTCCATTCGACTGATTCTATATAATCTGCGCCAATATGTACCAAAACATCGACTTTATAATTTTGGGCGGCGGCTTGGCTGGCTGTGCCCTGGCGCTCGAGCTAATACAACGCGATGCAACTCTACTACTCATTGATACCCCATTGGCAGGTGCTGCGTCTCCGATCGCGGCAGGTATTGCCAACCCTGTATCGGGAAAACGTTTAACGGTCGAACCCGAACTTAATGAGAAACAATCTGCGCTTAGAGCATTTTCACTCGCACTAGAGCAATTAAGTGGCCACAAAGTTTTATCAGAACTTCCTCAAACCAGATATCTCAATGCCGAACAAAGTCAGAACCTTACAAAATTGCGCACCCAGACACGGTTCCAACAATTAGCAATAGAGAATATTCCAACTCTGGGCAACACAGCAGAATCACTAGCCATCGGCAATACTTACCGACTCGATATAGCAAAGACCTGCAAATTGGTTCGCAACATCCTAGATTTAAACAATTCTAGATCCACAACTAAATTTGATTACAACGAATTGATTCTTGGTGATGACGGTATCCGATGGCGAAAACACAAAGCTAAAAAGATAATTTTTTGCGAAGGTTGGCGTGGCATACATAATCCATGGTTCAACACGCTCCCATTTAATCTCAACAAAGGACAGATAGTAAAACTACGCTATCCGCAATCACAGCCAAACCTCAATAATTGGGGCCAATGGGAGCTTCACACCGGAACTGAACGGTGGTTGGGAGCGACCACTGAACGCGACTACCAACTTCTTGAACCTGACCCCAATGGCCGCGCCGCACTCCTTGAAAGCCTTACTCATGCAAGCGAGCATTACGCAATAAATCTGACTTCACCCCAAGAAACTGAGGTGATTCAACAGTTTGCAGGTGTGCGCCCGGCAACAATCGATAGAAACCCATTCATAGGCTTACACCTACTGCATCCGCAGCTGGGTATTTTTAATGGCTTCGGAGGCAAGGGTGCCCTCCATATTCCTCGAGCCGCACTTGCGTTCGTTGATCAGCTGTTACTTAATATAACAAGCACTGACCAATCGAGACTTGATTATTTATTGTCGAAATAGTTTCGGCGACCTAATCTACGGCAATAGATAACCAACCCATGCAGCTAACTAATCTAGCCAAAAATTTTATTTCCTCGTCACCACTTATCAGCCCGCTGGCCATTGATGCAACATGTGGGAACGGGCATGACACTGTTTTTCTGGCACAGCTAGTAGGAAATGTTGGTCATGTATATGCTTTTGATACACAAGCCATGGCGATTCAAACCAGCCAACAGTATTTAGATACAGAAAATTTAGGGCACCGTGCCTCACTACACAAATTAAATCATAAAGAAATACTGAAAGTGCTACCCAAATTCTGTATTGGAAATATAGGTGCCTGCATGTTTAATCTCGGCTACCTTCCAGGATCCGATCATCAACTAACTACCCAAACCACATCGACAATAAGCGCACTAGAAATCTGTTGTGGTTTGCTAGAGATTGGTGGAAAAATGACCATCCTATGTTACCCGGGCCATATAGTCGGGGCAGAGGAAACAGCGGCTGTCCTCACCTGGTTCAAATCTCTAAATAATAGGCATTTTGATTGCTTAGATCCCATACACGATCAAAACCCAAATTCTCCGATTCTACTTTGTTTAACACGCTGGTAATTCACCTGGTAAGGGTCGTACCCCCGACGTCTGCCAAATCCCAAAACCGATTTAACACTTTTAGAATTGTAACTCCGATAAGCGGGTATAAGCCAAGCATTAAATACCAGCGCGGCTGATCAACCGATACAGCCCCACAATAAAACTCCAACAACATCAGAGCAGGTGACAAAGCAATAATAAAGGAGCAAATCCCTTGCAACCAATCTGGTCGAAGCGGCCGAAAATTTATTCCATAAATCAAGTTCATCATGGATGCCAATAAAATATAGATATGAGCTGAACGATAAAGCATTCGTGGTCCATCAGACATACCCACCAAATGATCAAGTACCCTGTCCATGTATTGTCCCGTCAAGGCAAACACACACATACCACCGACACCAATCCAAAAATGAAACAGACCCAAGCGGTTCATCTCCATAAATGCCCTGTCAGAC
>DNHK01000368.1 GCA_003485905.1 Gammaproteobacteria bacterium
CTACCCGCCCTAGCGGATTTGACGATAGCGGCTTGTCGATGTTTTTACTTTGTTTAGTGACTTTAGCCTGAACGCCGCTAAGGATAAATATTCGAAGTAGTGCGATTATTAATCCAATCACACCGAGAGTAATAATCACATAACCAACAACCTTACCTTCTTGAACCTTCTCGATTAACGTTGGTTCTCGAACCAGTGCTGAAAGAAGCGCCCCTTTTGTAGGATCAAGTAAAAATGATGTAACCCCAGCATTAGACGTTTGTAAACCGTTAGATAAATCCACGTAACTACCCGGCATTTGACGATCCAAGAGAACCAAACCGCGCTCACTGTCATACGTAGCTATATCATTTCCGGCTACCGTGTTAAAAACGCCTACACGCGTTACCTCCCGATCTTCAGTAACGAATACATCTACCAAGTCACCGTCGGGATTCTCTGATTGACCAGATTTGAAAGTAACAGGCGCAGTGAACTTTACTACTTTACCTTGTTCAATCATGTCGTTTTGCAAATGAAACCAAAGCTCTTCAATTTCATCAATCGACACCAATTGGGTCAAACTTGCCATCTTGGCAACCATTTGCTGAAGCGTATCAGCTCGGTCTGGAAAGTGTGCGCTAATATAAGAGGTTTTATAATCCTCTTGAGCTTCACTAGCGGTCTGTTGAATGACCCCAAATAGCTCTTGTAAATCACCGAGCTCTTTACGTAATTCCGCTTGCAAATCTTCCAATGCAATTTCGTTCTGAGTAAACTGAGCATCTAACTCGTCACTGATTCGCTCTTGACGGACGCGCTCATTTCTCATTGCGGTCAGCTCGCCCTGACGTTTATCACGCTCTGCACCAAATCTACGTTGCCGCTGCTGATTGGTGTTGTTGTCCTCTTGCTGCATTCGCAACGTATCTGCAAGAAGCGCGTCCACATCAAGTTGCGCTACGCGCTCTTGTGGCTCAGGGGCAGCAGTTGGCGCTTGCTCCTCTTGAGCGCTCAGGTTTAGAGACCCGAACGATAAAACTGTATAAAAAACTAGTGCAACGGAGCACTTCAGCATAGAAAAATCATTCATTTTAAAATGCCTCCGGGGCAGTAATTGGTAGCAACATCAAACCTGTACTTTCTTTACCCTGGGTAATACGTATCGCACGTGTTATGCCAGCATTAAAAGAAGAATCAAGCTCGCTCCACGCACCTGCACTTTTGTCCCAATAACCAGATTGATCACCGTCCAAGGTTTGATAATACAAACCAGAACGCCCAACCTGTAGGACGTTGACAGATAAAGTCTCTCCGGTCAGATCCAAAGTATCACTGTATACATCAATACTATTTCCATACCCGTTTTCAATTGAGTAAGCACCCAGAACCTGACGAAATCGCTCAGCAGCAGAAATATTCGCGTTTGTAAGATAGCCTTTAATGCGCTCCACCCGGTCTTGGCGCTCCTGTAGTTTAAAAGGAGCATCTGACCCAATAAATCGCTCTAAACCAGAAATCATGCGTAACATTAAAGGCACTATTTGACGCTCAATTAACGAAGCATCTTCAATGGATCGCTCCAAACTATTCATTGCAACTTGTTGTGCATCCAGTGTCCTACGGAGCCGGTCGTTATACCTAGTAAGGCTTTCTACCGCTTTCTCTTGCGTTTGATATTGCGTAATAATCTTATCAGTAGCCTCTTGCAACTCATCGATAGCTTGCTGTGATGCAATCGCATCGCGGGTTCTCTGCAATCCACTATTAATCACGTCATCTGTTAGCTCAGCCCATGCCGTACTTGGCAACAAAACTATTGCTACAGAACAAACCGCAAACAATATCGCGAATCTCTGTGTGATCTGTTGCGTTGTTCGCTCGGCGAACGCTACAAATCCCGCTTTAATTATTCTACTAGTCATTCTCAACCTCTGGCTACGACTACACTTCAACATCTGTGCTAATTACAATGGGTTTTTCAAGTTCTTTAATTCTATAAACTTCAGCTTCTATATATTTAACCCAGTTATTCGCGTCTTTAGACATACCATCAAATTTCACAGCGCTGTTAAAAGTAGCTTTAGCAGTGTCATATTTTTTCTGCTCGAATTGCGCCGAACCAAGAGCTAATACAGCACGGCCAAGATTATCCAACTTACCTTTATCAATTCCCTGCTTAATAGCTGTTTCTGCTTCAGCCCAACGGCCTAGTGACATCAATGACTGACCGAGCTGAATATAAATTTTACCATCAGGGGCTAATTTAGCTGCTTGCTCTAGTGGCGCAATGGCAGTTTCATATTCTTTTGCCAAATAAAGTGCTTGAGAATACAGACGATAATTCTTTAGATCTTTTTTAAGAACACCATCATCAAATCCCTTTTTCAATATGTCCGCTGCCTTGTAGTAGCTATCCTGTGACAATAACAATGACGCCAGTGTAACGAGCTCCGACTCATTCACCAGAATGCCATGATCATACATCCCCTGATAAAGCGCAGACATTTTTGGTTGCTCTTCCAATTCATTGTATATACCAGCGACGGCCAATAAATACGTCTTCTTTGGGTAGTGCTCCACTAGCTGTTTCAACACTGGCAGCATATTCGGATAATCATCTTTTTGTCGGTAGATACTACTCAACAAATTCAACCAACCTTCTTTTGGGACTGAACCTAACTCGACGTACTTTTGAATACCTTTTTGAACGTTAGGTAACGCTGCATCATAGTCTTGCAGCATGTAATGAGCTTGCCCTACTAGCATGTAGGCATCTGCTGGTGGATCTTCCTGCGTTTGGAACCACTGCTGCGCATAGTCGAGCGCATTTCTATAATCTTCCTGTGAAAAATAAACCTGTGCGACCACATAAAACATCTGATTATAAAAAGCCGGCGGCAAGCCATCTGGAGTCACAAGAATTTTCTTAAACTCTCTAATCGCACAATTTAAGTCATCTCTACTAAAACATATATTGCCGCGATAGTTCGCTACGTAAGCATTTTCGATATTGTTTAACTCAGGAGTCGCCGCTATTTTGTCTAGAATAACAGTCGCCTCAGCGTAGTTTTCAGCCTCGAAAAACTCGGCCAACGCCTCAAAGTCTTTTATCAGCTTCTGTCCGATAGACTCAATTCTTACAGCTTTTTGTTTAGACTGCCCTTCAGTGTCCTGCTGCGCTTGTGCAACACCACCGAAGGAAACCAAAACATAGACCAAAGCACCTAGCGCTGCTGATTTAACATTCATAAACAATTTAACAGTACTCATATGAAACCTCTTGCATCTAGAATTGAGCATCAATAGCCACAATATTTACAACCAATTATTAAATATAAGCGTTAGCAGCCTTCTTCCATCTCGAAAACAATCCTTATCGGGACGTTAGGGACATCTACTGGCTTACCACCAACTTGTCGTGGCTTATATTTATATTTACCCGCTGCCTTCACAGCAGCTGACTCAAACATACCAGATGAGCTCGCAGTAACAAATGCATCACGAGTTCCTCCGCTTGCCGTTACTGTGTACTCCAATTCTACCCAGCCGCATAAGCCTCGCTCTTGCGCTCGCCGAGGATAGATCGGAGGTGCTCTGAAAATAGGTAAATATTCACCATCATTTGAATTAAAACCTTTCATATCCTTATTAATCCCAACCCTGACAGCACCTAAATTCATATCGCTGTTTATATCAATATCAGGTGTGACATCAATCTCTGGCGTATCAGGTTGATCCTGAACATCTTCAGGGCGCTCTGGTTTAGGTGTTATCGTTTGCGGGTCTTCATTCTTGGGAACATGCACAAAATCTGGCAATTTAAACGAATCCTTAGTGCCCAACTCAGGTTCATTCATGCTAATTAACGCATTCATCGCGAAAAGTAGACTGAGCATAATTAACGATGCAAATGCAAAAGATTGTAAAGATCTAATAGCCATGATTTTCTCCTAATCTCCGACGGTCGAGATCACAGGGACGTCAATCCCCGACTCTTTAAGCCCATCGATAACTTTCATTACAGTTTCGGCGGTTGATTCAATATCTGCTTGCAACAACACCTCGCCATCCGGATTTTCCGCTCGTAAGCGACTTATATTAGCTTTGATAGCTCGCGAATCAATTTTTCGCTTATCTAGCCAAATTTCATCCTTGGCATCGACCGCAATCAATACCGACGCTCGTGGGTACTTATCATCCGTTTGTGCATCTGGCTTAGTAACATTCGCGCCACTTTCCTTAATAAAACTGGCGGTTACGATAAAGAAAATCAACATAATGAAGACCACATCAAGCATCGGCGTAATGTCGATCTTGGTATCGTCATCTTGTTTCATTCGGTTCATTCTTCTCATTACTATACTCCGCGCCCAGGATTAACCGAGCTACTTGGTTCTAGTGATCTAACGTCAAGTTTTCAGCGAGCAACTCGCGTTCAGTTTCGTATCTACGCTGTAACCAAAAACTAAGGAACAACCCAGACAACGCCGCTACCATTCCGGCCATAGTTGGAACTGTAGCTTGTGATACGCCGCCCGCCATAGCCCTAGCATTACTAGTACCATTGATTGCCATTACCTGAAATACCTCAATCATACCGGTTACGGTACCGAGCAGGCCAAACAATGGACATAAAGCAACGCATGCCTGAATCATAGGTAAATACTGCCTTAACCGTACAGAAACAGACGATACGAGCTCTTCACGAACCTGGTGGGCTGCCCACGAACTTCTTTCTGGGCGTGCCTCCCACTCTTCTAGCGCTGCTCGAACCGCACGCTTATGCGGGCCTTGCAGGTAGAAAATACGATCAAGAATCATGTACCACATCACGACCAATAAACCAGCAATTAGGTACAACACCCAACCACCGAGATCCATAAAATCACGAATTGACTCTAACCAAACTAAAATAAACTCTGGCATCTTAAATATACCTCGAAAAGTTTGTAATGAGCCTTAGGCTTCTATTTGTCGAGCGACCATTCCAGCAGATTGCTCTTCAAGAACATCTTGCACTTGCTTGGCCTTACTAGACGCCAGGGTATGCATGAGAACCGTCGGAATCGCAACGCATAAGCCGAGCACTGTGGTAACCAATGCTTGTGAAATACCGCCAGCCATCAGCTTCGGATCACCCGCACCGAACAAAGTTATCGACTGAAACGTTTCGATCATACCGGTAACCGTACCGAGCAGACCCATCAATGGTGCGACCACGGCAACAATCTTGAGAAACATCAGCATCTTGTTCAGCTTAGGTGTTTCTTTCATGATTTGCTCAGTCAGCTTAAGCTCAAGCGATTCCGTACTGCTATTTGGATTGTCTTTGAGCACTTGAAGCACTCGACCTAGCGGATTCTTTGGAGATGGAGAGCCTGCATTCTTGGCTTGCTTTTTAACCGCACCAGCAACACTAAATAAAACCAACAGTCTCCATATCGCGATAGCTAAGGCAATCGCCCCCATTGCAATAATCACATAACCAACAGTACCGCCTTGCGTGACTCGCTCAGCCAAACTAGGACGCTCAACATTTGCACCTAATAAGGTGCCTCTTGTCGGGTCTACAAAAAACGAAACTGCACTGCCTGGCGCCGCGCTCTGTAGATCTGACACAGAGCCTAGATATTGGCCGTCAGGCTGACGTGGTAATTCGGCTATACCGCCTGTCCCATAGGTCAAAAACTTGCCGTCGCCAACTAAATTGAAAACACCAACCCTAGTGACCACCTGATCTTGTTTTGATCCGGAAGCGGTTGCAACAGGGGCATTAAAAGAAACAACCTTACCCTGCTGTACCATTTCATTAAGTATGTTGCTCCAGATACTTTCAATTTCAGCCGCAGTCGGCAGCTCGTTTGATTGGCTAAGCTTTACAGAAATTGCTTCAAAAGCTTCACTTCGCCCAGGAAACTGAGCAGAAATTATAGAAGTATCAAAATTTGCCTGGGCTTCACCAACCACTTGCTGCAGGCCCGCGAATAATTCTTTTAAATCGCCTAAGGCAGTTTCTTTCTGGGCCCGCAAGGTATTTAACCCTTCGTCATTAGCCGCAAATTGATTTTCAAGCGC
>DNHK01000148.1 GCA_003485905.1 Gammaproteobacteria bacterium
TTTTGCGTGCCCATATTGCCTCCCGGAAAACCTATGCAGACAACGTAGCGAAAGCTCCTAATGAACCTTCTAGTTAACTCTTTATAACAACAATCAAACCAGCGGTTTCCGAATGGAGACCCTGACTGTTGCGGCAAAGTTTACCCGCGAGGACTGAACACAAGCTGAATCAAATCAACAATAATTAATCGCTTACGCACCCAAGTATTACAAAGTTCAGTCGAACCCAAGCAAGGGTTTAATCGGCAAATAATTCCAATAAATGTCGACCAAATACATCATATCGCCAAGTTTGAAGCGGAGCTCTATCGCGATCTCCTCGCAAAATACCTTCAATATCACGCTTGGTTGCAATTAATGCAGAAGCTACGTTTTCAACCTCAGCGGTCTTATTAAGCAGCACCATGGCATTCTTTACCAACTTACGCTGAGCATTGGAGAATGGAAGCCCATCAGTCCACAGCACCTCGGTTGGATTTTCTTTATTTACTTTCAAGACCTCAGACAATATTTGGTCGGCATTTTTTTCCCGAAATCGCAACGCGACATCATCAACATCCATTAACTCTTCCCTAGTTGTTGGAGCGCTCGCCGCCAACCCCATAAGTTCGGGATCCTTTATCAACCAGGTACGGGGAATATTCAATTGTTGGGCCTTTCGCTCCCGCCAAATCGCCAGTCCTTTAAGTATATGTTGAGACTTCACATTAAGCCGCCCACCCCTCATTCGACGCCAGGCAAGCTCAGGCGGAAAAGAATAGTCTTCAACCGTATATAGCTCCTGCACGGCTTGTTGATACCAATCTAATCGCCCATTTTGAGTCAGCTCGGCGATCAACCCCTCGCGTAATTCACCTAAAAACTCCACATCTTCCATCGCATAATTCAATTGCTCGGTTGATAGCGGTCGTCTCGACCAATCAGTGCGCGCTTGACTGGCAGCAACATCCTTACCAATTCGGTCTTTCACTATCGCCGAATAGCCAATTTGCATATTGCTACCGCAAAATGCAGCTGCCATCTGGGTATCGAACACATTACTCGGTAAAACCCCGAGTGATTGAAACAACACCTCAAAATCCTGCCGAGAAGAGTGTAGTATTACTGTCAGGTCCTGCCCGGAAATAAGATCAGCCAACGGAGATAGATCCTCAATGGCTAAGACATCAACCGCACAGTCTTTTTTATCCGTTGCAAGCTGCACCAAACACAGTTTTGCGTAGTATGTCCGTTCACGCAAAAACTCGGTGTCCAGTGCTAGCCAGGGTCGGGTTTTTGCGTGATCGCAGTAAGTTTGTAAATCGTTATTATTATCTATTATATGTACAGACATGCAGTCAGAAACCCGATGACCCGTTCCAAGGCGCTTGGTATTATCGCACAGGCTTAACCTGTGCACAGAAGTGAAATTAAAATTGTGAGTAGATTAACTACCCAAACGAAAACTGCAGATTAACCGGAGTAACTCCGTTCACGCTTAGAACGACAATATTAAAAATATGATGTCTCAACTTAACACTATTTTCTCCATCGCTATATTTAAGGAGAAAGCGCAAAATCTTGCAGCATCAAACCAGCTAATGTTGATGTGCCTGTTCGCAGCTGTTACAGTTGGCTTTGTCAATCGCGAGCTCAGCACTGATGACGGTTCCACACTAATTTTAGCCGTTGCAGAAAGCGTGCTGTATTCAGGGTTTGTATTCATTATTCTCGCACTGCATAGAAAACCTGAGCGCTTTGTACAGACTATTAGCGCCATACTAGGCACCAACGCCATTATTCAACTTATCGCGCTGCCATTGTTTGCCTCCAGTGGACAAATTACAGCTGATGTCGCGAATACCAGTAATACGATTTTATTTGCGCTGTTATTAGTGGGCGGCTGGAGTTTTGCGGTCTCGGTGTTTGTCCTAAAAGAAGCATTAGAAGTGCGAATTGCCCCCGCCGTTTTAGCTACGCTCGGTTGTCAAATGGCGACCCTTATTATTCTGGTCATGCTATTTCCTGAACTCACCGCAGAGGTAGAAGCTTCTACCTTAGATTCAATACCTGCAACGACAGGCTCTACATAGCTCCTTTCTACTATAGGCCCTTTCTAAACCGACCCTTTCTAAACAGGTCTTTTCTTAAGCGACTCTTGAAGATAAGTGATCCCCACAACCATTAATAAAGACGATCAGAAGGATACTTAGCTTGCATATTCACATATTAGGGGTTTGCGGCACTTTTATGGGCGGGGTGGCACGCCTTGCGAAACAACTCGGCCATACCGTAAGTGGTACAGATGCTAACGCTTACCCCCCAATGAGCACACAGCTTGCGGCACTTAATGTGCAACTATTCGAAGGCTATTCACCAGATAACATACCTGAGCATACTGATATTGTTGTGGTTGGCAATACAATCTCAAGAGGTAATCCAGAACTGGAAGCAGTATTGACGCGGCGTATGCGATATACATCAGGGGCGCAATGGTTATCCGAAAATGTACTGCAAGGTCGTTGGGTTCTAGCCGTTGCTGGCACACATGGAAAAACCACTACCGCAAGTTTATTGGCGTGGATTTTACACGACAATGAACTTAATCCAGGATACTTGATTGGGGGAGTCCCTGAGAACTTTGGTGAAACCGCGCGGCTTGGATCTGAACCGTTTTTTGTGATCGAAGCAGATGAATATGACACGGCATTTTTTGATAAACGTTCCAAGTTTGTGCACTATCATCCTGATACATTAGTGCTTAATAATTTGGAGTTTGATCATGCGGATATTTTTGATTCGCTTGACGATATAAAACGCCAGTTTCATCATTTACTACGTACCGTCCCCCAAACCGGTTGCGTACTATTTAATCAGAATAGCCCGGCGATACTCGAAACTTTGGAGATGGGCTGTTGGTCATCCACGCAAAGCTTTAGCAACACTGATCAAGATAGTCTCCCAACAGAACAACAAAGCGATTGGTCATTGCGTAAATTGACACCCGATGGTTCGTCATTTGTAGTCAACTATAAAGGCGCAGATATCCACATAGACTGGGATCTTCTTGGCAATCACAATATTGCCAATGGGATAGCTGCCATCGCCGCCGCGCACCATGCCGGCATACCTCTGGCCAATGCTTGCGAATCCTTAAGTAGTTTCAAATCAGTTAAACGCAGACTGGAATTGCTAGGCAGTCCCTCAGGGGTCAGCGTTTATGACGACTTTGCGCATCACACCACAGCGATAAGCGAAACACTTAGTGCATTACGCGCAAATGTAGGTAACGCCAAGATCATTGCCGTATTGGAACCTCGATCTAACACCATGAAGCAAGGGGTTCATCAATATACGCTGGCCGATTCACTGGCGTCAGCAGACGAGGTGTATTTTTACAAAAATCCCGAGATGAACTGGAATGCGGATACTCTGGAAAGTGAAAGCATACAAGTGATGGAGAACACTCAAAGCATAATCGATACCATTACCAAGCAGGCTGTAAACGGTGATCATGTGTTAATTATGAGTAATGGGGGTTTCGAAAATCTGCACCAGCGATTACTCTCAGCCCTATAGGTGCACTGGAAGGTCTATTGGAGGGTCTACTATTAGACCTACTTAATGTTACATTTTTAGCTACACTTACATTTAGAATACCAAAATAAGAATTTCAAATTAAGACAAACAAAACGAGAACTTTATGAATAATTTAAGCCGCATCAGTCTGATCTTTGTTGGACTACTAAGCCTATTCTCTTTAAGCGTCAATGCCCAACAAATGAGTCCCCACTTTGTTGAAGGGAAAGACTACGCTGTTATCAGCGAAGCTCAACCGATCAAAACAGGCGAAAAAATCGAAGTTCGCGAAATGTTTTGGTATGGCTGTCCACACTGTTACTCATTAGAGCCTCATGTACAGCGTTGGAAATCAAATATGCCAGCGAATGCAGAATTTGTAGCGCAACCAGCCGTATTTAGCGCCGGTTGGGAGTTCCACGCGCGGGCATACTATACTTTTGAAACACTCGGTATAGTAGATAAAGTACATGGTGCATTTTTCGATCAAATTCATCGCCAAAAAAGAAATGCTAACTCGCTTAGTGACCTTCAGAATTTTCTATCCAACTATGATGTTGCTCCCGATGACGTTGAAAATGCCTACAACTCCTTTGTGGTAGACAGCCAACTAGGTAATGCTCGAGTAAACAGCATGAAGTACGAAATTCGTGGCGTACCGGCTGTCATTGTCGATGGTAAATATAGAACCTCAACCACCATGGCTGGCAGCGAAGCTGGCATGTTTGACATTGTTGAGTTTCTAATTGAAAAATCTGCCAACGAGCGATAACGGGAAAACCCCACACCATCTCTAGTAAGCAGTTAGTCAAACTAGCTGAATAAAGTCACCAACGCCTACTTTGGGGTTGGTGACTTATCTAGAGGCTTAATAGTAAACACTCGAAAAACTTTGTTTCTATTTCCCTACGGTTTATTGCATTGGCTCCTATTGCCTTGCTTTCTATTGAAAGTCCCGGTAGCTCAGCTGGATAGAGCAAGCGCCTCCTAAGCGCTAGGTCGGAGGTTCGAATCCTCT
>DNHK01000159.1 GCA_003485905.1 Gammaproteobacteria bacterium
CGAGTAGCAAGTGTAATCGTGCGCTTTTTACGCCTTGTGATGCTGCTTGTTTGAGCAGCGCATATAGATGGTCGTTATGAGAATGTACATTTCCATCTGAGTGCAAGCCGAGTAAGTGAAGAGTATTGCTACCACCACTGCTAGTCTGGGTGTTTGTACAAGCAGATTGCCATACGGCGGAGCGAAAAGCAGATCCATTCGCTAAAGCTGCATTAACTAGTTTAGCGCCTTGCTCAAATATTCGACCCGCACCTAGGGCATTGTGTCCTACCTCGCTATTTCCCATGTCGTCGTCCGTTGGTAAACCAACAGCCGTGCCATGTGCTTTTAATTCTGTATAGCATTCAGAAGTGGCCAGCTTATCGAGCGTTGGGGTGTTCGCCAGTGATACGGCGTTAGCCGGGCCAACTGGGGCAATGCCAACCCCATCGGCGACGATGAGTAAAACAGGGCCTTCAATCCCATCAAAGTTACCTAATTTGTTCAGTGCTTTTACCATAATTAATCAACAGTTTTGTATCAATACCACCAAGGAATGAATCTATATTTACTTAGTAAGTTGCTGGCATAACAGTTCAAGTGCTTTTGCACGATGGCTGATTTGACGCTTGACGTTAGGCTCAAGCTCAGCAGATGCTAGCTTGTGGGTTGGAACCCAAAATAAGGGGTCATACCCAAATCCTTCTGTTCCTCGTTCTTCAAATAGCAAGCTGCCGTGCCAAACTCCCTGAGCTATTAGAGGCATTGGATCTTCTGCATGCCGAACATAGCTAAGCACGCAAACAAATTGTGTCCCTCGATCTGTTTCGGCTACATTGCGCATATTTTCAAGCAATAAATCATTATTCGCTTGATCATCACATGAATCGCCTGCATATCGGGCGGAGTATATTCCTGGGGCGCCATTAAGGGCATCAACAGAAATTCCTGAATCATCTGCTACAGCTGGTAATCCTGTAATTCGGCTGGCATGTCGCGATTTGATTAGTGAGTTTTCAACAAAGCTAAGTCCATCTTCGATAGCATCCTCAACATTGAGATCTCGTTGTGATATTACCTCAAAGCCTAAATCTGCCAGAACCGAGTCCATTTCTTGAACTTTTCCTGCATTGCCAGTTGCTAAGACTAGCTTCTTTTTCTTCGGTTCCGGGTTGTTCAACATCTAGAATATTATCAACAGTGTTAATGTTTTCAGCGGCACTAATCTGCCAAAGCGGCTGTTTGTAATTTGATAAGTTCGGCAATACCTTTGCGAGCATATTTGATCATGGTGGCCAATTGCTCTTCAGTAAAGGGAGCGCCTTCAGCAGTACCTTGTAGTTCAATAAAATTGCCATCACCGTCTATTACGAAATTCATATCAGTTTCAGCAGTGCTATCTTCCGAGTAATCGATATCCAGTACTGGAATTCCTTCGCAAACACCGCAGGAGACCGATGCCAATTGGCCGTTAAGTGGGTTTTCTTTGATTTTTCCGGACTCGAGAAGTGAGTTTATGGCATCGGAAAGCGCTACCCAAGCGCCCGTGATAGAAGCTGTTCTGGTGCCACCATCTGCTTGAATCACATCGCAATCAAGAGTGATGGTGTGTTGGCTCAACTTTTCCAAATCTACAACTGAGCGGAGGGATCTGCCGATTAACCTTTGTATTTCTTGAGTTCTACCGGACTGTTTGCCGCGAGCGGCTTCACGACCTGAGCGTGTATTGGTCGCGCGCGGCAGCATTCCATATTCACCAGTTACCCACCCCTTGTCGGTGCCGCGCAGAAATGGTGGTTGGCGGTTTTCTATGGATGCGGTGCAAATAACTTTAGTATTTCCGAAACTGATTAGCACTGACCCTTCTGCGTGTTGGGTGAAGTTTCTTTCAATAGTTATTTGTCTAAGCTCGTCGGGCGCTCTGCCGCTAGGTCTGTTCATAATTCAAATAGGCTCTATTTTGGTAATGGTGAATTTATCTATCGTCTAGGCTGCAATGTAAGGAAGGAATATCTTGAACTAAAAACTCAATTGGCCGTCTACAGTGATTTGTCTAGTTTCTCTATAAAATTTTCAAGTTCTTCTATCATGCTATTAAAATCTTCTGATTTTCCCGGCTTATCGCCAGACTGTGCGGCGCTGGGTTTGTCGAGTTTAGCAGCGACACGCTCGAGTTCGTCTTGCATAGGCTTGATATTCTCGCTAGCGCTATTTTCTTCTATTGGAACCGAGTGGTCAGTAGTTCCTTTCGTGCTACTGGTGGACGTGGAGGACACGACTGTTGGTGCCGAACTAGCCAACAGGTCTAGCTGGTGTTCCTTTTTTTCACCGCTGCTTGCGTAATCAGCACCCCAGCAAAGGGCAACGGCACTTAAATTGTCACTAGGTTCCTTATTTCGCAGTTCAAGTGAGCGTAGCAAACTATCAAGACCATTTTGAGGTTGTTCCGGTACGATATGTTTCATTACATCCGCGGATTCAATATTTCGCCATGCACCATCGCTACAAAGCAAGATCATATCGTTATCTTCTAATTGGACTTTTGGGCCGATAGTCGCGATTGGACGAGCATGTCCACCGACGTATCGGCTAATAGCGTTGGTTTCGACCCCGCTAGCAGGGTCTCCAGAATGGTCTTCTGTACGATAGGCCATTCGTCCATCTCTGTACAAGTAGAGGCGACTATCGCCTGCATGAGCCCAGTGCGCTACGCCATTGCTAATCAAACAAGCTACACAGGTGGTTTTGGGGACGTGAGGAGGCAGTTTGTTTTCCGTCGCACGGCGACGAATTACGGAGTGTGAGTAACCGATCGCAAGTTGTAAGAATGCCGCGGGATCGGCGAGTTGCTCCGCAGGGGTTCGATCGAAAGACTGCACCATTGCATCAACTAGCGCTTGAGATGCTATATCACCGCCTTCGTGCCCGCCTAGCCCATCGGCTACAACTAACAAGACGGCGCCGTCTCGAGCCGCGACTGCAACACGATCTTCGTTCCGTGCTCGACCGCCAATGTAAGATTGAGATGCGACTGTATAAATCATTTATGCGGTTCTATAGAGTGTCCATAACTTTTTGTGTCTTACCAGCTTAGTACGAACCAGATATTTTAAAACCATCCTTATATAGTAAAAAGTCTACGCAGCAGTGAGCATCTTTACAAACTCATCTGCATTTTGCGGCCGATTTGCTGGCGAAATCTCTGCGCACGCATCGATTGCGGCAAGCATACCGCTATAGTATCGATTGCTATATTTTTTCGCTAATGGAACCAACGTATCTTTCTTGCTTCGTTCAAGACCGGAAGGTGGGCTTCTATGAGTGATGCAGGCATACATCGTCATCGCCAGTGCGTATAGATCTGAGCTTCGGGACAATGGTTTACGTAGGTGTTGCTCTGGTGCTGAGTAACCATGTGTCAATGTTTGTATTTTGGGCACTTCATTAGAATCAGCAACTCGATGCGATGCGCCAAGATCAAGAATGAGCGGGTCGCCAGTAGATCGCAGTAATATATTGCTGGGCTTTATATCCAGATGTAGAAAACCTTGTTCGTGCACTTCTTTTAACCCTGCGAGTACCATTAAGAACACGTTTAGCAGGAATATTTCGCTTGGACTATCTTTTGTTTGCTTGATGAACCAACGCAAATCTTTTCCCATTTCGTAGGGCATAACCATATATGCCGTATTATTCGCTCGAAAAAAATTATCCACGTGTACGATGTTTGGATGATTTATTTGTGAAAGGGTAAAACCTTCATCAAAAAATCGTTTAAAGCCTAGCTTAAACTTCCGGTCGTGTTTCTCGGATATTGGTCTGACGCTGTTGTTTCGCAGGCGCTTACAACAAGCAGGTGAGTAGAATTCCTTTATCGCAACAACTTTGCCAGTTTGTTTATTCTTAGCTAGATACACAATGCTAAATCCGCCCAACCCTAAGATTTTTCGAAGTTCGTAGTTTTGCAGTGTTGTGCCTAACTCGAGTGGCACGGAGTTAGCATTTTCTACAGTCATTGGGGGCTTTCGCGCAGGCATATCGCTATTATAGGAGAACTGGGCGGATTATTGCGTCACATTTAGCTGAGATTTGATCTATTTACAGTTTGCGAGTGAATGGTTGTAGAAGACAAAACTAATCTAAATGCTAAAAATCTACTAAGTGGCGTTACAACTGAAGTAACATTAGGCGTTATAAAAACAATGGTAATCATGCAATGACTAATAGTATGACCGCCTATGCGCAAGCTAAGCGATTGACAGACCACGGTGAATTAAGTTGCGAACTACGCGCTGTTAATCATCGGTATTTAGAAGTTCAGCCACGCATGCCTGAGGAGCTTAGGGTGCTTGAACAATCCATTCGTGACCAAATCGCTAGTAAGATACATAGAGGTCGAGTTGATGTGTTTGTGCGCTTGAGCTCGTGTGGGCCTGCATCTGATGCCGGGCAGCTGGAAGAACGCGTGGTTAAAGATCTAGCAAAAATAGCTAGCAAAGTGCAAAAGTTGTTACCAACAGTTGAGCCTCTGAGGGTGTCCGATATATTGCGTTGGCCGGGCGTGTTAGTCGCCGAATCGATGGATATCAAAGTGATGCAATTGGAGATGCAGCAGCTAATTGACCAAGCGCTTAATGAGCTGCTTGAAGCGCGGGCGCGCGAAGGGGCAAAGTTGGCGGCGCTTATAGAAAAAAGATTGGTGGGTATCGAGGATCAAATTTCGCTAGTCAGCAAAGCCCTACCAGATATTGAAAAAGAGTACCGTGCCCGTCTTGAAGACCGGCTATCAGAAATCCAAGATTTAGATCCCTCGAGGCGCGAACAAGAAGTGGTTTTATTTCTGCAAAAACTGGATGTTGCAGAAGAGCTAGATCGACTGGAGGTGCACGTTAGCGAAGTCAGGTCAGCGTTATTGGATGAAGGTGCCGTAGGCCGCCGATTAGACTTCTTAATGCAGGAATTAAACCGGGAGGCAAATACTCTGGGGTCTAAATCGCAGGATTCTCGTATGACTCAGGCATCGATAGAGCTTAAGGTGCTTATAGAGCAAATGCGGGAACAGGTTCAAAACTTGGAATAATATCTAATCCGTTCTATTGGATAACTGCCTACCGCTAATAGCGGTCATTTATTGGGCTAGTCTGAGCGTATCTTGTATAACCGAAGTCCCAATAGTAGGGTGTGACTTAAACGATCATTCAGGGGAGAAGAATGAGAAATATATTGGCGTTAGCCATATCCTTTTATTCATTGATTATCACTGTACCTGGATTCGCTCATCATAGCGGCTCGATATTCGATCAGGACTCGGTTGTAGGATTGGAAGGCACAGTCAGCGATTTCAGTTGGAGCAATCCACATGTTTATATCCACGTCGAGACAATGGACGCTACTGGCGAGGTCACTGAGTGGCAGATAGAAACCGACGCGACTCCAATTTTAACGCGTAGCGGCTGGTCTTCGGGATCTTTGCGGCCCGGTGAACAAGTCGTTGTGCGCGCGAATCCAGACAAGAATGCACAGCGTCCGCATGGACGATTAATATCGGTCGCGACGGCTGATGGCGCACTACTTTCACCGCGGTTGTCGTTTAAAAGCAGGCCGAGTGATGCGGCGATAGGATCTGTTGCCTCTGGCATCACTGGCATCTGGTCAACGCCGCTCGCGACGAATGCGCATCTTTGGCATCTCAGAAGTTCTGTGCGAACCTTGACGCCTAGCGCAGTAGCGGCACAAGCCGAGTATGATGTCACGCGCGACAGCCCCGCAGGCAAATGCACCGCTTACCCAACACCAACTTTTTTGGGCGTCCCGTATCTGAACGAGATTTCCATGAGCGATGACAAAATTACAATACGCGGTGAGCTGTTTGGGTCAGAGCGAGTCATCTATACCGATGGGCGAGATCACCCGGAAAACGCAGAGCATACGAATCAAGGGCATTCGATTGGATGGTGGGAAGACGATGTATTGGTTGTAGAGACCAGCTTATTTGCCGAACATCGATCAGCTCTAATTGACGGAGCACCAATGGGTTCAAATAGGCATGTTATCGAGCGGTTCTCGCTTAGCGATGACGGTCGACGGCTACTTATAAATTTTGTGGTTGAGGACCCAGACTATTTGGCTGAACCGTTCAAGGGCGATATGGAGTGGGATTTTGCACCGCAATTCGAGTTCATTAATATCGACTGTGATCCCGAAATATCGACCAAACCGTGGGGTGGTTAGAGGTGAGATAACGCGTATATACGCAAATGTCCGTTAATTGC
>DNHK01000008.1 GCA_003485905.1 Gammaproteobacteria bacterium
TGGCTGTCCTGGTCTGGCTTGAGTACTGAGGTAAGCTCGCCAATCCTTTTCGCCTTGGCCAACTGCTGCTGCGAGTGCTTGACAATGGGCATCTGCGCCTTCTAACCCACCAAGATTCCCGCCATCACCTATTGGCTCACTGGTCACAAAGAAGGTCATCAAACTTGATGGAATATCTTCTGAATCAGGCAACAGTGGTGGAGTTTGCGCCCATAAAGTAGATAAGACTGTGGCTAACGCTAACGGAGTAACAACTAGTAATAAAACTATTTTTTTCATGATTTTTCTCAGTATCCGCTGTTAATCCGTGGCAAAGCAATAATACATGCCTATACCGTGTGTTCTAACCAATGCATGCTGACTGCATCCACGGGTACCATGAGACGAATTCCAGGAACCATTCCCACCACCATTACGATCCGGGAAGCCTATTTGAGCGTTCGGCTTACCGGGCATCCCAGTAAGCGGAATCCGCTGATCACTCGGTTCAGGGTCGGCGTTACTGGTCCAATTGTCACAGGTGTAGTCCATCTCAGGAGGATAAGCGGTGCCATCCGGCTGTGATCCCGTTAAAACCTCGTGACGATTAGAGTTTGGTGTGGTCTTCACATAGTCCCAATCCCCATCGCGTGGATGCGGGAATTCGTATAACCCAGGAACAATTAACCCTTTCTCAGTAAGGCCTGACACCCTGGTAAGGTTATTACCGAGGCGCGCCAGCTCGAGCGTATCTCCATGCAGATGGGCCACATCACGAGCGATCATCACGCCGTCAAAGTTGTACCAAGGCCCAGTACCAATGCGATCACGCGCATTTATTGCCGGTTGCCCCGGACGTTCCTGGGTACTCAAGTAGGCTCTCCAAGTATGATCGCCCGCCCCAACATCTTCAGCTAACGCCTGACAATGTGCATCAGCACCCTCTAGTCCGCCTAGATTTCCACCATCGGCAATTGGCTCGCTGGTTACAAAAAAGGTCATCGGTGTACCTCCAAGCATGCCATGCTGGGCAAAAGCCGAAGAGATTCCGAGTACTTGCAGAAACAATGCAGCGGTTAAAACAAAATGCTTATTCATATACGCCTCATAAAATCGTTCACTCACAATATGCTAAACCTTAGCTGAGCATTTGAATATTGGCTGGTAGTTATTTGACTCTAGTTACTGGAACCCCACGCAAAAACCACCCGAACCCAGTCATCTACCTAACTTACTATAAACAACCAGTATAGATCACATTATATTTGGCGCAAGTCGAGCCAAACTGTCACGGTATATATAAAAAAAGCCCCGTTTAAAAAACAGGGCTTTTTAAATTACAGCATGATACCTACTTAAAAACGAAACTGTGCTCCTACCGAAAGGGTTTTAGATTTATTCGGACGTGCCCCATAAGGCTGCCGACCCATTATATCTTGCTCATCGGTTAAATTTTCTGCTCGGGCGAACAATCGTAGATCTTCGTTTATATCGTAAGATACTGTTAAATCTAAGGTAAAACTGCTATCCGTCTGTTCAAACGTGCCACATGAAGCACGTGTGCATACGCCGTCAATAAATATTCCGTTCAAATAAGCCGCCCACTTGTCACCCTCTAACCCTAAAGTAACTTGACCTTGATTCTTGGGAATATAAGGAATTGGATCTCCGGCTGATACGTCACCAAAAAACTCAGTATCGGTAATGTCAGTAGAAAACTCGCTATTGATATGTGTAAATGTGAAATTAAGCGGAACTCGAATACCGTTAATCTCAGGGAGTTTGGCTTGCAACATAAATTCGACACCTTGAACCGTGGCAGCATCCCCATTAAACGCATCACCGATTTCACAATCACTACCAGAAGATGATGTGCATTGACCCACAATATTATCGTAATCGCTCAAAAACAATATAGCTTCGGCATTCAAGGCATCATTTGCGAATCGGAAACCAAGCTCGTAATTTAAAGCTTGTTCTTCTTTGGCGCTCGGAGAATTGCTCGGCGCAGTAAACCCCTTGTGCACGCCTGCTACCAGCGTGGTGTTATCACTTAAACTATACAGTGCTCCAATACCTGGCAATACTACATTTGTGCTATTAGCTCTTTCATCCCTAAAAATTCGCTGTGCACCACCGGTGTAACGAGTGCGTTTTTGGTCAATATCTTCAAGGCGAACACCAGGCGTAAAAGTCCATTTTCCCAACTCAATACGATCATAAATGTGCGCTGCAAATGCTTGCGCCTCCTGCACACGATTACCTGCATTACCTAAAATGCCCACGTCGTTAAGTACTAGCTTTCCATTAACTTGTTGATAAGTACTATTTCGCTGCAGACGATCCTCTTCATCTTCGTGGAAGCGCACGCCCACTTCAATATTATGCGCGGCTTCACCTACTTGGGTCTCCCACTGCATACCAAACTGAATTCCACGAGAGAAGTACTCACGGTCATTAGAGCGTAATTGAATACTACCTTCGGCGGTATTTACACTCCCATCGAGTATTCCTTGTAACTGCTGAACACTGGTGTTACCAATGGCTTGATCATTGTTGATCGCACTAACCACATTAGACCAACTAACGCGTGAGAAATTCTGTGCATTTGCGCTCCCATCAAAATCTATGCCTTCGGTTTTATACCAGTTTCTTTTGTGTTTATTGTTGTACGCCACAGCAGTGAATGATAAATTGTCGTTCACAGAAAAACCGTAACGCAATATAACCTGGCTGTGATCCGTGGCAATATTATCTAATTCGGATAAACCATATCGTAGTATGGAATCTTGTCTAAAATCAGTATCTGTCAGGCCCAAATAACTCTGATTTGATTCCTGTTCGGTCGATTGTAATTTCAACTCTACACTGTGTTCCGAATCATCCGGTGCGTAAGCCAACTTCAATGTGTAATCGGTTACATTTAGTCCAGTATCGTTATCGCTTCTAGCAATATTCTGAAAACCTTCAGATTGCCATTGATGAGCTTCCAATAAATAACCAAACCCATTATCCAAAGTAGCGCCATAAGTTCCGTGAAGCCGATAGGTCGCATTCTCCCCCGCTTCAACAGTAACTTGCCCACCCTGTTCTTCAGGTACGGGCGTAGAAATCATATTCAAAGCCCCACCAATGGTATAAGGCCCTTGGGTAATCGCCGCAGGCCCCTTGACCACTTCAAATGCGCTCATTCTAGCTGCGGTAGGAAAATAGTAAGCAGATGGTGCCGAGTATGGTGCTGGCGCAATAAGGACATTGTCCTCCAACAAGGTTATACGTCCACTACGTTCCGTGGCCACGCCACGGATACTAATGTTAGGTCGTAGCCCATAACCGTCTTCGATCTGTAAAGATACGCCCGGGACCTGTCTGATAATTCGCTGAATATCAGTGTATGCGAACTTTTCTAGCTCTGTTTCACTAATATATTGTGCTGCGCCTGTGACGCCTTCAACGTCAATTTGATTCGCATANNAAATGGTAACCATCTCCACCGCTTTTGGAACAGTTTGTGCCCATGCTTGTCCGATTAACAGAATAAGAACAATCGACGACGACAAGAGAATATTTTTCATTTTGCGAACTTTCTATTAGCTTACTTAAAGCTAATGTTCATGATTAGATAACGTGCGGAGATGCTATCTCAAGAATAATCTAAATGCAAATCATTCTTATTTATATTAACAGTCAATCATTACGCTACATAAATATTTATAGAATTTGCGAAGGGACCTTCTTGTTTACATCGAATGTTGCGATTCTCAATGAGCAACTGCTGAATCAATTTAGTTATTCATTTCCGAAATTCTAGTCACTAAGCTGACAGGGATAAAAGTGTTCTAGCTCTTCAGACACACCTATTTAGCATTTTGTTAGCCAATCAAGCCTCTCCGTCATTACTTGCCCTTTGCCGCTCACATATTTAGAACGTCTCAATGGAAGCAATTGATCAAACTGAAGATAAAAAAAGCCGGCGCATTGCGCCGGCTTTTTTGAAAGAGCTTCTTTTACTATTATAGTTCGAAATCAATCCCATAAGAGATAACGAATTTAAGATTGTCATTATCACGAGCAGGTGTTACCGCAAAGGAACCATCTTCATCCAAATCAGTTCCGGTTACTGCGAAAGTAAAACCACTCTTGGAAGCGCTTAAAGCGTAATCAAAGTAAGAATCTGAAGTACCGTTAAACGATTTCTGAAAATCTCCATCGTGATAACCAACATGCAATCCAATTTCTACACCGTTTCCAACTTCAAAAGCGTAGTCGCCAGAAAGATAGTAAGTACTACCAAAACCAAAATCCTCACCTGGACCCTCTTCTGTTTCAGTATTCGCTAAAACATAGGCAGTCGCGCTGAACCCGCCGTAACCAAGGGAACCATAAATTTCGCCAAAGTCATACTGCGCATTTGAATCATAATTGTAGTAAAGGTAGCCGACGTCCCAAGACAAATCTTCGCCACCGGAGAAACCCAAATACATATCATGCTCATATGAATACGCATCATCAGACTCATATGAAACATTTGATGCCCAGGTACCGGCATAAAAACCACTTTCGTGTGCGTAATCAAGTCCACCTTGAACGGCACTTTCGTTTATTGATTGAGTCAAACCACGCCAGATATAATTGTTGGTTAAATTTGCGTTTGCTGACCACTCTGCGTGACTTGGTAAAGATACTGCGAAGGTAGCCAGAGTTAGGGCTGAAAAAGCTAGGGGCCGTTTCAGAGTATTAATCAGTGACTTATTCATTTTGTTACTCCTAGAAATTAAAAGGTAATAGAATTTTGTTTTACAGGGAATTTAGTGATTCCTGACTCTAGGAAAGCAAGTATCAGGCCAACTTTTTAAGCCATTGTTTTATATACCATTTTGTCCGTAATAGTGATTTTTACCGATATAAACAGGCTTATACCGCTAAGAACGCACCAATATCACGCGCTATAATTTGGAATTGCACCAACATAGCCCCATTTATTTTAAATATCGCCCAGAGCTTCTAAACCACGGGGCTTAAGCACCTTGGAAACCACCTTTCGAACAGTTAAAAATTTGCTTTATACTGCTCAGATATCGTTAGCGCAGTCGTTGTTGTTCCAGGCATTAAAAACCAAGTTGGATAAAAGTCATCATCTGTTGTAAGCGAGAATATCGGCATTTACTGAGCGTGGGAGAGTAGAAATGAATAGACAAGTTTGTATGACAATAGCTGCCTTACTGGCATTGGGAACTTCGATTAGCGCTGCGGTGTGGGCCCAAAGTTATGACGATTGGGAAACTATATTCGACGGTAATAACTTGGATAATTTTCTCGTAACCGGTGAAGCGAACTGGCATATCGCAGGCGACATTGTCGAAGCTACGGAAGGAAACGGGTATCTCGTTGTCAAAGAACCCTATTCAGATTTTATTTTAACTCTGGATTTTTGGGTTGCCAGCAGCGTGAACAGCGGTGTTTACATTCGTTGTCCCTCGCCCGAAGAGCACGGCGGGCGAATCTGCTATGAAATTCAGATTCACGATTACCGACCAAATCAGATTTATCGAACAGGTGGAATTGTCCGACATCGTTCCCCTGCTGAGCACGTCACCTCTCTGGCGCGCTGGAATACTTATGAGATCAGGGCAGAAGCCGAGCATATTACCGTCACACTGAATGGCATTGTCACGGCCGAAATTGAAAATAGTGATTACGTCTGCGAACAGCCTTGTGCGCATCGTCGCGAAGGTTTTATCGCACTACAATATAACGATGATTCAGGCGGTGTACTGAAATTTAGAAACATAAAAATTCAGCCGCTAAAGTAGCGGCTGAATTTATATCACATAGAGTTGCTCGATTAGAATGATACATCCCACTGCAGGCGGATACGATCATCGCTATCACTTAAACCCGCAAGCCCATCATCAATCGTGAGATGAGAGTAGTCCAGGGTGATTTTATTGTTATGCCCGGAAAAGAACCAATTTAGACCAACGGTATACTCTTTCCGCTTGTTATTCACGGAACGATCGGTTCTGTTTGGCTCTTCTACATATGCATAACGCGCAGCCAACTCCAATGGTGCAGGAAACCCTTCAATAATATTACTTAGGAAATAACCAGACTGCACATACAAGCCTTTCATGTCGTTATCGGTACCTTCAACACGATCAACAATATTCTTTTGGTGATACTCTTGTTGAAAAGAAAAACCACGATATTTGAATGCAAGTTCCTGAACCCATTGTTCGATCTTAAACTGATCACTTGCTGCTGAAGCCGGGCTGGCGAATCCATCCAGATTACCGCAACCTGATGACGACCAACGTGTACAAGGCCCTTCAGTCGTCATTCCTGCGAACGCCAGACTGCCAGTAGGTAGTTCGGTGAAATCGACATCGGTCTGACGCCAAGCCAAATCGCGGCCCATGAAATTCCATTGTAAGCGACCGGTATACATCAGATTTGAATCTGCGTTGTTTACACTACGACCTTCGCCATTAAACACGCCAGCGTAGTAACGTAAGTCCGCGGCTGTTTCTTTGAAAGCACGGCCGCGAATCTGAACGCCAAGCTGTCGATCAATTGTAAACTGTCGATTAACAATTGATCGCTCCACGAATTGCTGTCTGCCAGAAGAGTCAACTCGTTCGCGGTTATGGTCAATCTTCCACTGACCCACACGAAAACCACCCCAATCCCATTTCGCTACATCAATACGGTAGTCAATAACACGAGCAGCAGACGATGAAGAACCATCATCGGTATCACGACTAGGTTGCATATCAACTTCAAAATAGTATTTCAACCATGGCTGAAAACCATGCCCGCCGATCTTCATGCGTAGACGACGCGCTTCAAAATTGTTCTGGTCACCACCAGCAAGGTTACCCAATTGTCGCGGATCACTTCTATAAGGAGTGGTAGCTCGCATTTGGGCACGCCATTGCAAATTGGTTTGAAAATTACCATCCGCAGTCTCAAACCGAAAGCCACTGCTACCATGACTCGCCTTTACTGGAAATTCCTCGTCGATTTTAGCTGACACCGCATCTGCAACAGCGGTATCGATATATTCCTCTGTTTGAGTTTCTGTAACTTGTGGTGCGGGAAAAACATCCTCCACACCTAAGGTCTCTTTTTTCATAAGACCATCGTACTGTTCCTGCGTAATAACGCCGTTCTCCATTAGAACGTCAAGCAATGCCTTGTCCGCTGCTTGAACGCTACTTAGCATCGCTGACAACAAGCTAGCGAACAGCATCGTCCTTACTCTTTGTTGCGTTTTGCAAAAATTCATTAACCGTATCTCCAAATATTAAAAATTGATGTTTCCATCTTCAGGCCAACAGGAGGTGTCACCTTGGATGGAGTGCAATTCTGCTACTTGGTTATTACAATTTTATGACGATTAGCGGAATATTGGATGAAAGTTAGTTGATGCCAACGGACTTGCTGCGAGCCGCGTAACTGAATCGTAAACTCATAGGTGAGTTACAGTGAGAAGGATCTTGAATGCCCACTAGCGTACACAAAAACTAACTTTCCACTTAGTTAGCGCGCAGGCCTTCCTCTGCAGTTATTTCCGTTTGATGTCGCACTGGTAATGATGCCGCCGGGCGTGGCGATGAATGTCGTTTCACACCAAAAATTTACATCGCGGACTGATGTTTTTTGTTGAACCTGAGTAGATTTCATACCGCTATGAGTAGTTGCTCCCGAAGAAATAACCGTATAATCATTGTCGTAACCCCCAGATTGAACATTATCTTGCTGCGTATATACAATAATCTGACGACCATCAGATGAAATCGAACTACGATCAGGCTGCCCCCAAGAGGTATAGAGTTTATCCACATGCCCCCCAGACCAACTATTAAGAATTTTGTTGTATTTGGCATTTGTCGCGCAGCCAACACCAATTAATAGCAGGGAGCTGTATAGAAGTAGCTTCTTCATACTAGTAATTCCCTCTTGTTCAAGTACTAAGCGTTAACGGATTGAACCTACTTAACAAAGTGGCTCTTTAGACAAGTATCAACCGAAATCACCCTATGCGCAAATGATAACGTCCCGCTCACCTATTACATAGATCGGCTAATCCAAAATCTAAATTGGCTATCGGGAGCAGCATCTGAAACCCCAAACAGCACCCCTGAATAAATCGACCAACCTGCGGCCATCTGAAACGTGTAGGTAGGGCCCAACGTATGGTTTTGTGAATCAAACGACCCAAGGTCGTCGGTACTTCCGTAAAAGTTATACATTTCGAAACCGATACTGTGGCCGGACTTTAGCCGCTTGGCCAATTGCCAACGAGTGTGCAAGAAAACCCCATCTGAAGCGTTATCGCCAAACTGTACCGAATTAAAAAGAGTCGCACGAGCTGTCCAGTCGTTACTTAGATTCAAGTGATTTATCCAAAGAAAACCAACATGATCTGGCCTGTTTCCAACACCCAAGCGCAAATCAAAACGCACGCCTGTTCGGTAATTCTGTCCATCTTCGCCTAAATCCCAAAACAGACCGGTATGCAAGTAATCGAAATCAAAATCTGAGCTATCCGTTCGGCGCACGCCCCCAAAAACGGTAAATTTAAAATCATCGTTCAGGGCTTGTATATAATGAATCCGCTGGGCAACCGCTGTTTCCCCTTTTGCGTTATCCGGATCAACTGTAATTCGGTATTGCAAAGACTTAAACCCAGGATTAGCCATTGGTGGAAAGACACCTCCAGTGTTTTGTGCATAAACATTGCTGGCGAGCAACATCAGGCCGAAGAACACGAAATTTATTCTGGTCATAATATAAATATCAACTTTTGCCCACGATAAAGGCTTAACGACAAGCAACTGGATTTGCATACAGGAAGCACCCAGTCAATTCGCGAGTTTAGCAACGATCAACTGTCGAATTGGGCGGTGGAACAAAAGAGATTACTCCCAAAACTTCTACGGCACTATCTTGAGGAAGCATAATAATCGCTGCACCTTCCGGAAACTCTGACTGATTCACCTGACCCGATAGCGCAATAATTGCTGGAGTACGATGTCCTACTAAAATTCGATTCATATCTGGCTTAGGCGGAATCACAAACAATCGGCGATGTTCACGAATCACCCAGCTTACGCCGTGCCCTCCCGCATAATCGTCTGCCAACAAACCGTCAATAACTTCAACAGATCTCTCACCGAAAGCAAGTTCAGCTGTATCTCTGGCACGGAACACGGGGCCAGCTAATACGGGGTACTGAATAGGAATTTCGAGCTCAGTAAGCGCCGCCCCAATCTGGCGAGATTGAATCTTGCCATTCTCCGATATGTTTCGCTGCCCTAGCCGTTGTCCTATCCGATAAAGTCGATCACACGACATACCCGTGGTATCAGCATGTCGGAAGAAAATGACTAATCCTCCTTGCCTCAAGCGCTCGATTAAAACCTCGCCTTCGGGTTCCGAAGGCGAGGTTTGGGCAAGCGCCACTGTCGTAGAAAAAGCGATAACCAACAGACAAACACTGCCGGTAACGGCGCTTATATGGCTACGCCAAATCACGAGTGACTACTCCAATGCCATCAATGACGGGATATAAAGTTAGCAGTAAATACTATACTGCGTTTCCATCTATAGCGCGGTTGAGTTTTAGCAATCTAATCAAATTACCCCCCAAAATAGCCTCTTTATCAGCATTGCTAAGATGAACAGAATTCAAAATGATATCCATGGTATCGGGCCAACCTAAAGGCATATCCGTACCGTACACCACTTGGCTAGCTCCCATTTCAGCTACTAAATGCCGCAATCCTTCATCAGAAAACACCATGCTATCAGCAAATATTTGAGTTTTTAAATACTCTCTTGGCGGCTTCTGGTATTTACAATCATCTGCCTGAATAGGATCCACGCCAACAAACTCACCATCAGCATTTATTGCCGGCCCTCCAAAGGCACTGCAGGCAACCTCTGCTCGACCAAAGTACGATGGTAAATAACCACCGCCATGAGCACCACAAATTTTTAGCCCAGGAAAACGGTCAAAGGTTCCATCAAACATAAGCCGAGTTAAAAATAGCGTCGTTTCTAGTGGGTTTCCAATAATATTGCCCTGATCACCTGCAAATGCCAGACCACCTTCTTTGATAATGTTTGACGATCCATTCGGATGAATAAAAATGGGCACATCCAATTCTTGTGCCTTAGCCCAAAATACATCATAGGCAGGCCCTGAAGGCACTTCACCATTTACGTGCCCTCCCATTGATGCACCACGAAACCCCAATTCATTCACGGCATACTCTAACTGCTCCGCGGCTAATTCTGGAAATTGTAACGCTACAGAAGTAAGCGCGACAAAACGATCAGGATATCGGCTCACCCATTCCGCAAACCCCTCATCTTGAACTCTAATAATCTCCCTAGCTAACTCTGGATCTTGCGCAGCGTACCACCAATATTGGTTAGCGCTAATAACGGAAACATCGATCCCCCATGCGTCCATCATCTCCAATCGACTAGGTTCTAGCAGCCTTGGCCCACCGATGGTGCGATCAACTGGCGTGCCTGCAATCACCTTTTCCACATCTTTGATAGAGGCATGCGCATGGATATCAACGGTCTTAATTCGTTTGCCATTTATAAATACTTCCTTCCTCGACTGAGAAAATGCGCTACTTGGAATTAAGGCACTGGCCGCTAAACCGGCTAGAAATTCTCTTCTTTTAATTTTCATGCAAGCTCCTATAGTTTAAAAAGTGGTTAACTAAATACTGTTGATAATACGTCGGTAATTATAGGCACGAAAGTTCTTTTAGAGTAAATAATTTAGAATGCCTACCACTAACCCTCAATTCCCATGAATTAAAAAGTTGATTGTGCTCCTACAACGATAAGGGACCGTATACAACCACAAAAGATTAGCGCCTTTTGACACTTTCTATATTCGCTGTTAAATGTTCACCTAAGCTCAAACAACTTACTACTAAAATAGGCCGAAACTCAAAATACTTTTACACCCCAATGTTTATCGATAAACACTTTGCGTCGCAACAGGATTGCCTGTGCTTACTTCGGGCTTTCACAGAAAACAACTTCGCTAAAACGGATTATGATTTTTTCTCCGATATGCTGTTGTATGCAAATGATATAAGTGACCAATCGATTCTTAAGTGTATGCACAACGTTTCGCAACAGGCACTTAATAAAGTCCAGATTTATCACACGCCTCAACTTTATTTAGAAGCACTAACACTAGTCAGCTGGCCTGAAGGAAAAGGCATGGGTTTACATTATGATAATGCGATTAGTACTGGGCATGAAGACACGGCAACCCCCTGGCGTGATTTCAGCGCTATCATCTACCTGAATGAAGACTTCGACGGCGGGGAGCTATATTTTGAAAGAGGTGAGAAAACACACGAAATAAAACCAGAGACTGGGATGATGGTTTCTTTTGATTCCGGACCATCAAACTGGCATGGCGTACGCCCATGCAAGAACGGCGTGCGCTATACCATGGGGTTATGGTTCACCGAACAATCACAAAGAATGTATTCGATAAAACCGTTTCTAGATATTGAAACCTAGAGACTCGAAAGAACAGCTACCCGAATAATTAACAAGCAGAATCCTTCACCATTCGCTGGGTGCCACCTTCTAATCAGCGTTGCGCGAAGCCGCCCGATCTGCCGATTCATCATGCTTGGGTAAAAGTGCAATGAGCCTTTCTTTTACTGGCCCAAGTTCGGGGTCGCCGGCTAGATTGTGCCATTCATTCGGATCCGATTTTATGTCATACAACTCTTCAGTATCATCAACGTATTGAATGTAGCGATATTGATCGGTTGATACCGCATGATTTCCAAAGTCGTTCGTTGAGATCGCCGCGTGATCCCATTCGATGTCTGGATCCTCAATTAAAGGTAGCAAGCTGATGCCTTCCGGATGTGTAGGAATATCGAGGCCCGCTAACTCGACCAGTGTTGGGTAAAGGTCTAGTAACGAAACAGTTGCGGCAATTTTACTGCCCGCTTTGGTGACTCCGGGCGCAACCACAATGAATGGAACGCGTGTAGATTCTCTCCATAACGTCTGTTTGCGCCAGCGCCCTTTCTCGCCCAAATGCCAACCGTGATCAGACCATAAGACTATTATGGTGTTATCCGCCCGACCACTTTGCTCCAGAGCATCGAGAAGGTGACCCACCATAGCGTCAGCGTAACTGATACTTGCTAGATATGCTCTAACGCCTTCGCGCCACCGATCCTTACTCTCATCTTCGGCGATCCAATCATGAATCCCCATGCCAGACATCCCTCCTCTATTACCACTCTCGATCATAGCCTCGGGAATATCATCAAGGTCGTTTTCAAGCACTTCTGGAAGGATAATATTTTCGAGGGGATGCATGTCGAAATATTTCTGTGGTAAATACCAAGGAAGGTGTGGTCGATAGATACCAACAGCGTTGAACTTTGGTGTATCACTATCGACCAAAATCTGTTCCACAGACCAGGTAACTACCTGACCATCACCCATCGCCATGTCGGTAGTCGAGACCGCCGACCAATCGAAGTTCTGGGAAAGCGGACTGCCATTCGCCGGGCGATCATGAGGTGTAGACTCATCTGGAAGCTGCCGCTCTAAAGACGGGAAGTAGGCCTCCCAGGCGGTTGTATCATTGTAACCAAAGTAGGCCCAAGTATTATAAGTTGAAGCGTGAAATAGTTTGCCAGCCCCGACGCTCCGATAACCGTTATCCCTGAAAAAACGCGGAATCGTGGGAACCCCCTCCAGCGGTTTTGCTTTGCGCCAATCCGTACCGTTTGCGTAAACCCCCGATGTTGCAGAAGAAACTCCAGTCATAATTGCCGCACGCGATGGGCTGCAAAGCGCCGCAGGTGCGTACGCATTTGAAAAGACTGTTCCCATAGCCGCCAACCGATCAATATTCGGGGTCTTCGACTGCGGATGCCCTCCTAGCGGGCCCACCCAATCATTAAGGTCATCGATAGCTATAAACAACACATCCGGCTGCTCGGCTGTCTGTGCCTGGACAGGAAAGTAAATTGCTGACAGCAGCGCGAACATTGTGAGCAGAGAAATTGGTTTGGTCATAATGAAATAAATTTAGTTGAGATTGATATGCGCATACACCCAATTCAATTAAAAATTGATGTTCGTAGCTTTACCCGGTAGCAATCTAATAGTCGAGCGAAACGCCTTTCATTGGATTAATGCCGCCGTGAAAGTTGCCCTGGTCGCGTACCGTTCGCGGCACGCCGTTTTCGTCGTAATGCACCCAAATCAAACCGTGCGAATCGCCGTTGCCTGGCATATCAATAACCTTAGTGAGATCGCGCGATTCCGCATCGTAGACGTATAGTCGGCCTTCGCCGTTGCTGGTGGCCCACATCTCCTTTCCGTTCGGTGCCATTAATACGTGGTCGACTTTATAACCGCCATAAAGCGTCTCGACCGCGTGTCCTGA
>DNHK01000004.1 GCA_003485905.1 Gammaproteobacteria bacterium
GGTTTGATTTCAACTAATATTCGTATTCTCGCAAAAGCAAATAGTGGTTGATGCCACAAGTAAGCGCTATAGCTAATCAAACCAATGCCAGCAAGCATCTTGTTGCTCAATAGTTTTGCAACAGCAGTTCTCTTCGAAGCGAAGAGAATGATTAGTGCTGCTCCACTAGTTGGAGCTAGCGTATAGAAACTAGGGGTTGGGGTATTTTTATCAAATATAAAAATCGAGTAGAGAATTAGTGCTAAACCCACGCAGCTAAGTGTCTGCTCTGTACTGAGTCACCTCTCGTTGATTTTAGATTTATCCAGTTCATTGATTGCTATGTATATTCCGCTCAATGAGCCGATAAGCAATTCCCACAGCCGTGTAGGTAATAGGTAGAAATTTGCACCTGGATGATTAGCTGATCCCCAATGAGCCAATAGAATGCTAGCAAAGCCAATCATCAGAAGTGACGTGAAAATTACTCCTTTTCCAAAGCGCCAAATAGCCAGAATGAATAAAGGGAAGAATATGTAGTACTGCTCTTCAATCGCTAAGCTCCAAGTGTGTAGAAGGGGCTTTAACTCAGCAGCGGGATTAAAGTATCCGATTTCAAGCCAGAATAAAATATTTGAAGAAAATATAGAAACAGCACTTAGACTTTGAAAAAACTCTCCTAGTTGGCTAGGAGTCATCCATGCCCAAGCAAATGGAATACAGGCGAAAGCAATGAAAAAGAGAGCTGGCAATATGCGCCTTGCTCTGCGTTCGTAGAAGCCTTTGATTGAGAAATTACCAGCTTCAATTTCAGCAATAATTATACTGGTTATAAGGTACCCACTGATAACAAAAAACACATCTACACCAACGTAGCCACCGCTGAAAATACTGATACCGGCGTGGAAGAAAATGACAGGAATTACGGCTACGCAGCGCAGTCCGTCAATCTCTCTTCTGTACTTCATCCGATTACTTGGCCTGAGTAATAATTTTTGTGGTACTGAAGAAAAGTAGACGTCACACGTTTAGCTGACCAGGTGTTGATGAGCACATCCAGCATGAATTTTGAGTGATTTCGATTGCGTATGTGGAGCATTGATGGTGCCAAAGAGAGATTGTGCACGCAAGTTTTACCCTAGCTCTATTGCGGCCATCACTGATTCTACTTAAGGTAACGAATTACCGAGATCCAAATTTGGGTAGGATCGGTGGGCATTTGAGATTATCTTCAAGTCATCAGCTTTCAACTTGGAATCTCCTATTTTTTACGCGGCGATTCTGTGGCTAATGTGGATCGTGCGTGGTGGAAACGAGGCCTACTGCATCGCCTTATAACTGGCGCTTCAGGGTTGATAACTATTGGTACAGCAAACGAGCAGTTTTATCGTGAAATAGGCGTGAGTGATATTCCGGAGCATAGGGGTAAGCATTTTGTTGACGGCGAGAGGTTGGCAAAACAGTTTTCCGAACGAAACCCGTTGAGAGTGCAAATAAGGGAAAAATGGAATATTCCGGAAGAAAATTTGTGCTTACTTTACTGTGGAAAATTAACGCATGAAAAGCAAATATTTGATTTATTTGAAAGTCTTAAGATAATCCAAACTCGCAACAAAGATTTGGCCATCAGCTTGCTTGTAGTTGGTGATGGGGAGTTAATGACGCCAGCAAAGGAGTTTGTAGACGTTAACGATCTACCCGTTTCTTTTACCGGTTTCCTCAATCAGTCTCAAATAATTGATGCCTACGTTGCTTGTGATATTTTGGTTTTATGCTCTCAAAGTGAAACCTGGGGCTTAGTCGTTAATGAAGTAATGACTGTTGGTAAGCCTGCAATTGTTAGTTCTAAAGTCGGTTGTGCAGATGATTTGGTTGTAGACGAGCAAACTGGATTAATTTTCCCGTTCGGGGATACCGAAGCGTTGGCGGATGCGATTTTACGGATGTGTGATACTGATTTGCGTAACTATTTAGGTGTGAATGCCAGGTGTTGGGTGACCGAACATTATAGTTTGGAGCAAGCATCAGAAAGTCTTGTCGCTTCATTACAAGCTTTACAACGCTAGATATCGTGTTATACGCCTAAATTGCACCGTTTTAATCGCGTAAGCCTAGCTAAACAGATTAAACTGTAGTAACAGTTTGTTTCCGATGTATTTAGTCGGGTACATGCTGTTTATAATCAGAATGATCCAGCATTATTTTCTAGGTGGACCTTGTAAGGAGACGCAGCATTTGCAGCAAATCATGACGAAACTATTGATGTGTTGGGAATATAAATACTTAGAAGTATTTCGCAATTCTATAATTCAACCCAATGTCTTTTAGGGTTTTATTTGTACTTGGCACACGGTTGTACAAGGTGATGTCGAATGTTTGAGTTTTGGTTTAGATACCCGCTGCAGACTTGGCAGGATGCCGAACGTGTATTTGATACCGAATGGCCAATGGAATGGCTGCTCATTGCGTTACCAGTAACATTTGTACTGATTTTCGCTTGGTTACTTGTATCTCAGCGAACCTGGGGCGTTGCTAAAACCTTGTGTATTGCGTGCCTACAATGGATTGTTATTGGAGGTCTTTTGCTGTTGTTATGGAAGCCTTCATTAAGAACTGAGCAGTTGGTTGCAGAGCAAAATAGCGTCGCGTTTCTGCTCGACACTTCAACGAGTATGGATTATCTGCATCAAGGAACCTCTAGAATTGATCAGGCCAGGGATCTTATGGGTGATGGCAGCATAAAAGCGCTGCGTGATACGTATGGCTCACAGTTGTGGTCGTTCTCTAGCGATGCCCAGAAATTGGATACAGTTGATATTCTTCCACCTCCAGGTGACGAAACTCAATTGGCGGCATCGGTAATTGAAGTGCTCGAGCAGGCGCGTTCAGATTCGCTTGCGGCGATAGTGATTTTATCTGATGGTTCTGACTCAAATGGTGGAATTAGTGAAGAGCTATTGAACGATATTGCGGCGTATAACATTCCCATTCACACGATTGGTATTGGCCGTACCGAGATTCCGGAAGATCTCGAGATTGAACGATTAGACCTGCCCGCAACTGTACTGCCAAACAGTACGATTTCTGCGTCAATTAGTATTAGGCATGATGCACCTGGGCTAGCGCGATTAAAGGTCTATGACGGTGAGCAGTATTTGGCTTCTAAGGAGGTCACACTAGATACCGAAAGTAATGTCACGGTGACTTCTATTGAATTCGAATTGCTGGAAGACGGCTATCGAAACATAGACTTTCGGCTGGACCGACTAGAACAAGAACTTAATGTCGAAAACAATAACGTTAGCCAATTGATAGAAGTTGTTGAACGACGATATAAGGTTTTGTACGCAGAGGGTGAGCCGCGCTGGGAGTACAAATTTGTCCGCAGGGCTTTCGACGATGACCCTGTAGTGGATCTCACTAGTTTATTGTGGGTTAGTGATAATAAGTTTTTTCGTCAAGGTATTCAGGATGAACAGCAACTCGATAGTGGCTTCCCACTAACCAGAGATGAGTTGTATGCATATGACGCAATATTGATAGGTAGTGTTGAGGCGCCTAGGTTTACCAGTGACCAGCAACAGATGATCCACGATTTTGTCAGTGAACGTGGGGGTGCTCTGCTGATGCTGGGCGGTCGCAAGGGTCTTGCTGCTGGCGGTTGGGATCATTCGATAGTAGGGGATAGCTTGCCAGTTGCCCTGGACAGTGAAGCAGAAATGTTTGTACGTGATAAAGCTCGTGTTGTGATGACACCAGTCGGAGCAACACAGGTTAGCTTAAAGCTGGCTGATGGCGCCCAAGAAAATTTGCGACTATGGGCTGAAATGCCAGAGCTGGCTGATTACCAAACTATTGGGGCATTAAAACCAGCCGCAAGTACTCTGTTGAACGCTGAGGTTTCGATAGACGGTAACAGCCAAACTATGCCGTTGCTCGTGTCACAGCCCTATGGCTTGGGGAAGACGATGGTGCTCGCAACTAGTGGCACTTGGCGTTGGCAAATGGGCTTACCAGCTGACGATCTTAGGCACGAGACGTTTTGGCGACAAACAATTCGCGCACTAGTGGCTGCAGCCCCGACCAGATTTGATATACAAGCCGAACAGATTGCCAGTCAAGTGCATATTCGCGCTGAATTGAAGAGCGCCGATTACAGTCCAATGACAGATATTAGACTAACTACTTTGCTTGAAGGCGTTGGCAGTGAAGGCGTAAACCGGCGAGTAGAGTTGATCCCGTCCTATGATGAGCCGGGCGTTTATGAAGCTAACTTTGAAGGCTCCTCAGCCGGCGTAATTTATATGGATGCAATTGCCAGCCGCGATGGCGAAGCATTGGACTCGGCGCAGACTGCAATACAAGTTATAGATAGTCGTTCCGAGTTTTTCAATATTCGTCAAAATCAATCACAGCTAACCGTACTGGCGGAGCAGACCGGGGGGAGATATTGGAATGCGGACGACCTTTCTGAATTGCCAAATGCTGTTTCTCGCTCGCGGTCCGGCATTACCCAAGCTACCATTTTACCTGTTTGGGATTTACCCATATGGCTTGTTCTTTTAGTCACTATGAAGCTTGCCGAATGGTTGTTGCGCCGTCGTTGGGGGCATATATGAGTTGGCGATGGTTAAGATTCTTCGTTATCGGCTTTACTTTTCTTTTAACGCCGCTCATGGTGGTTGCTGAAACACACGCTCTGCTCATTCAGGGATTAGGTGGAGAAGCGTGGTATCAGCGCCAATTTGATGAGCAGGTAGAATTGATTGGCGAGTCACTAAAAGGCGTAATTGACGAAGCCCATCTTACAATCCTAGACGTTTCGGCAGCGCGTCGTGAAGCCGTGGTGGAATGGTTCGATACGGTTGCCACAGGCTCAGTCGAAACGGACTCTGTGCTAATTATAATGGTTGGTCACGGCACTTTTGATGGCCAAGAGTATAAGTTCAACATTTCTGGGCCTGATCTTACCTCGGGTGATATCCGAGAGAATTTGGATAGATTAGCAGTGCAGGGCAAGGTGCTATTGAATACGAGCAGTAGCAGCGGAGCATTGTTGGAATTGCTAAGCGGCGAATCAACCACACTACTTACCGCCACCAAAAACGGTAACGAACGAAATGCCACACGATTCGGGCGGTTCTTTGCACGCGCATTAGGCGATACAGGTGCTGATCTGGATAAAAATCAGAAGATTAGTTTGCAAGAAGCATTTGATCATGCAGAACGAGCGACCAGTGATTTTTATGATGAAGAAGGTCTGTTAGCGACTGAGCATGCTCAGCTAAGCGATTCTAGTGGTGCTCAGCTTGCTGCTCGAATGACTTTGGCTAATCTTGGGGGCGCTGAGAGCCTTCAGCACAGTCCTGAGTTGACTCAATTAATTGAGGAGCGCGATCAGATCGATCGAGAAGTTGAGAGTCTGCGGTTACAGCGTATCGGTATGAGCGACGAAGACTACCAGTTTGTTTTTCAATCGCTAATGCTCGAATTGATTTCGGTTCAAGATGAAATTGAGCTGCTAGAGAGGGGCGATGTTGAATAAACCAATTTTGGGTTTATTAGTGACAGTGCTGTTTTTTGCCGATGTACAGGCACGTGAGTACCATTATGGTGCTATAGAGGATACCAATTTATTACAGTGTGAAAAGCTTTACTGGTCAGGAGAAACGTCTGGAGCCGAAACCTGCTACAAGAGTTTACTAAACTCAAATCACTCTTTGGCTGTTCAAGCCGAAGCAGTGTGGGCGTTAGGGGATCGCCAATCGGCCAATAGCGTCTTTCAAAATGCTGCGAAAGTAGAGCCTTCGAATGCCGCTATTTTGGTTCGTTGGGGCGCACTTTATGCAGATACTTATCAAAGCCAAGAAGCTCTAAATCTTTATACGGAAGCTTTGGCTCTTGAACCTGAAAACTCATATGCAAAGCTAGCCGCTGCAGAGATATTGCTGGCAAGTGGAGAGAAACAGGCGGTAGAGCAGATTGAACAATTGGCGGATGATGGTAGCGTGCCTATTGGGGTTCGTGTAAAAGCGACAATTGTATTAGCAAACATAGCGTTAAAACGAGATGAGATCGAGCGAGCGGGGGGCTTGCTCGACAGCGCGGAGAATTTTTCCTCCGATAGTAGCGATGACACATTGTTGTTAGGTGTGTATGCGATGCGGGCAGGTAAAGCCGTTAGAAATCGCCAAAATCCGGAAGAGTGGATTGAACGAGCATTGCAGATTAACCCGGCTTACGGCGATGCTTACGCAATTCCAGCGTATTTTTACATGATTACGTTTCGTTATGACGAAACCGGTGAATACTATCAACGTGCCGTTGATGTGCAGGATGACCATTGGGAGGCACACCTGTCGTTAGCGGCGAATCATTTGCGTCAAAATCGCTCGACTTTGGCAAGGGAGCACTACGAACTTGCCTATGCTGGTGATCCGTTTAATCCAGAGTTGGTTAATTCACTTAGGCTTTTGGATTATTACGATACATTCTCTGTCATTAATTATCCTGAAAACGCCGAAGAGCGGTTGTTACCGCAGTTGAGTTTGCGCCTTGATACTGAAGAAAGAGATGTGCTCTCTCCTTACGCCAGTCGATTAGCGCTTAAAGCAATAGAAACTTTTAGCCAACGTTACGAATTTGACTTAAAGCAGACTGCGGCCGTAGAAATTTACCCAAATCATGATGATTTTATTGTGCGAGCACTCGGTATGCCAGGTACCGCGCTGCTTGGTGTTGCGTTTGGTTATGTGGTCGCAATGGATTCTCCAAACGCGCAAGCCGGTGAAGATTATCATTGGGGTACAACTCTCTGGCATGAAGTGGCCCACATATTTACGCTTGAGGCTAGCAAACATAATATTCCTCGTTGGTTTAGTGAGGGAGTTTCAGTATTCGAAGAGTGGAATACTGGCCCGTTAAATGCGGTTCGAATACCACTGCATGTTCTCAAATCACTGCAAACGCAGGAGTTTTTGCCCATAGCAGAGCTGGATCGAGGTTTTGTTCAACCGGAGTATCAGAATCAGGTAATCGTTTCTTATATGCAGGCAGGTCTAATTTGCGAGTTTGTTAGGCGAGAGTTTGGTTTTGATAAGTTAGTGGATATGCTGAATACCTATGCTGCAGGGGTAAATACTACCGAAGTAGTTGCTCAGGCTTTGAGTTTGACGGTTGAGGAATTTGATGCTCAATTTGCTAAGTATTTTGAGCAGGAATATGGTGCCCAGGTCGAACAGCTAGACGAATGGAATGCCGCACGTGAAGTAGCTGCAGAAGCACTAGCTAAAATGGCTTGGGATGATGCATTGGAAAGTGCGCAGCAGGCGATAGACATGATGCCAGGTTATGTTGAAATCGATAGCCCATATTTGGTTAAGGCGGAAGCTCAGTCAGGTAAAGAAGATGTTTCGGCGCAAATGGCGACGCTCGAAACATTTTGGCGTAGTGGTGGTTATCAAGTTTCCGCGTTGTTTGAGCTGGCGACCTATTTAAATGAACAGCAACGTTTTGATGAAGCAATTGAAGTGCTTCAAAGTCAGCTATTGGTAACTCCATTTGATTTGGAGTTGCATTTTTTGTTAGGAGATATTTTGTTGCAGCAATCCCGAGCTGATGAAGCATTGATAGAATATCAAGTCGCCTTGGCTCTTGATCCGCTTGATAAAGCGGCAACTTATTACAGAATAGCGAATGCGCTTTACCACACGGGTGATATCGAGCAGAGTCGCAGTAGTACTTTAACCGCTTTAGATTTGGCGCCGCATTATCGCCCGGCACAAAATCTACTAAAGTCGATACTTAGCTATAAGGTTGAATAGGTGAGAATGAGAAAGCGAGCGAAACGTATAAGATTTGCTTTTAAACCAGTTTAAATAGATAGCATAAATCCAATAGTTGAACTTAGATTAGTAATTAGGACTTAGAAATGACGAAATCGGACGATACCCCCGCAAGTACTGAAGCGGCACCAAGTAGTAAGACAACTGCTAGCAAAGCAAAAACTACTAAAGTAAAAAGCACTAAGAAAACAAGTGCTAAGGCAAATTCATCAGATAAGTTGTCTGAGCAAGAAACGCGCGAATTAGTTGCGCTGTTTACCGACCGTATGGCAGGGATTCGAGAGCAAGTTGGGAGAGCAGTTGTTGGCCAGCAAGAAGTGGTCGAGCATTTACTAGTGACCTTGCTGGTAGGCGGACATTGTTTGATTACCGGTATGCCTGGTACCGCGAAAACATTGCTGGTGAGGACTTTAGCAGAAGCGCTTGGGCTGAGTTTTAAACGTATTCAATTTACGCCGGATCTAATGCCAACGGATATTACTGGGACGGACATTGTTGATGAAGGTCCGGACGGTCGACAATGGAAATTTGTTCCGGGGCCACTATTTGCAAACGTCGTGTTGGCAGATGAAATTAACCGAACACCGCCAAAGACCCAAGCAGCGCTGTTGGAAGCGATGCAGGAACAAACCGTTACCGTGCGTGGAGAAAATCATCAGCTTGATAAGCCATTCTTTGTGCTTGCC
>DNHK01000221.1 GCA_003485905.1 Gammaproteobacteria bacterium
AATCGGACGAATTCACCGTCTTCTGATATCGGCTGGAGAGACTTTTTTATGTTCTCGTCCCAAAAATCGATCAACCAAGAAATCGGCTTGTCGTTCGCTCGACTGCCGTAAGCTTCTATAGAATCGTGATTTAAGCTAGATGCTGCATGCCCGATGCTAGTCACGATCTCTATCGCATCAATATCCTTCCTTCGTGTGGAGGCGCCTTTTGAGAACTTGTCGTGATGGTGAATGCCTATAATCTCGCTGAGCCGATAATAGTCATCCGCGTTCAACGAACTCATTTGTTTTGCGAACTTTGAAGCCGTTTTTCTTACTGCTTCTAATTTATCGCGCGACTCGAGGAGAGGAGTTGTTTTCTCATTTGGTTGCTTTATGTAAGCAGCAGACATATGCCATTCAAGAGAGGCTATCAACTCGTCATCAAAGGACGGATTCAGCTTTTTTAGTTCATCTTTTTGATGTTTTCCAAAACTAAATTCCATTATTTATCTCCAACGATTGATCTGACGACTCTAAAAAGACTTCGCTTTATCTATATAATCGGACCACCATTGCATCATGCTTCTCCTGCGGTCTAAGTATTCTGCACGATTGTATGCTGATCTAACTGTGTTTTTATCTACATGAGATAGAGCAGTCTCGATCAGGTCTTTATCGAATCCTTCTTCGTTCAGCACAGTGCTCGCAAGCGCTCGCAAACCATGACCTACTAGCCGTCCTTTGAATCCCATACGCCTGAAAGCCATATTTACTGACGCACTACTCGCGTGGCTTCTTGGATTTCGATTTGATGGGAATACAAAGGTTCTTTGGCCACTTACGGGCTTAATATCGCGCAATATTTGAAGTGCCTGACTACTTAGCAAGACTTTATGATCGCGCCCGTTTTTCATCCTCTCTGCTGGAATGCTCCAAATTCCGCTGCCAACGTCGATTTCAGTCCACTTCGCTAGTGCTGCTTCTGATGGCCTCACCATTGTGTGCATTTGCCATTCGATAAGGCATCTTGTTGTGGAGAGTATTGACGCATTTTCAATTGCTGCCATTAACTGCGGAAGTTCACGAGGAGCAATTGTTGGGTGACTCTTTTTCTTTGGTGCTTTAAAAGCAACGCCAATTCCTGCCAATGGGTTACTGTCTACGATTCCAGTGTTTACGGCGTAGCTCATGATCATGTTTAGTCTTTGACATATTCGTTTAACCATCTCTAACTTATTCTGATCAGCGAGAGGCCTTAATGTACGAATCGTCTCCGGCGCTTTAAGCTCTTTTAAAGGCCTGTCTCCGAGCGCTGGAAATACATGGTTTCGTAGAGAGCTCATGATGTCATTGGAATATTTATGACTGAGATCGGAGGAATGATTTTCAAACCAGTTTAAAGCGACACTTTTAAGCGTGTTGGCTTGTTCTTCAAGATCCTTACTATGCTGCTGTTTTCTTTCTATCTGTGGATCTTTTCCATTGGCGAGCAACGACCGATAGTAGTCTCTCAATTGTCGAGCATCGACAAGATTAAGCTCAGGATAAATCCCAAGCTTCATATTTGTCCGCTTTTTTGTAAGAGGCTTTTGGTAGTTAAAGAGCCATTTTTTAGTGCCGCTCGGCATAACACGAAGAAGTAAACCTCTCGGGTCCGATAGGCTGTACTCGTTAGAGCGTGGCTTGGCTCTTTTGATTTGTGTATCTGTCAGAAGTGATGTGGTATTTGCCAAAACAATGGCTCCGAAACATCTGTGTTACTTTCTATGTTACATTAGATATCGGATTTGGCAAGACGCTAGAAGACGGTAAAATACATCAAAATACTGATTATAAAGTAAAAAAAGAGATTAAAGGATAGAACAGGACGTTACTGGAAATCTAAATGGCGGAAGAGGCAGGAGTCGAACCCACTTTTTAAAACGCCGTATTATCTGACTTACAACGGTGACAACACCGCCTAAAACAACCAAAGTGTAACAGAAAATGTAGCAAAAACTTGGGAGACACAATAGACCACGCCCCCCTCCCCTTCGGCGAGTTGCAGGGCTGGGCCAGTTCAACATCTGACCGCTATGGCTCTCCTGGGGATTTAAAGATCAAACGAGACTACCTGCAAGCGAGCCTGACGTAATAGGTGGGGGCAGGAGGCCGGTGGGGGGTGGGTAGTGGTATATAGTGACACGAGAATATTTTGAGCGGTTTTAGGATGTTAACTTGTTCAAAGGCGTTCTTGAGAGCTAACCAACTAGACAAAACTAACCGCAGTAGATGAGGAGGTTGATCATAAGTAGCATATTTGACTCTCACATTAGGTATATTCAATACCGGTAGTAGCTAGACCCACTAAATTGATGTTCTGCAGATTAAGCTCATTTTCTGCGACCTGCATCGCAAGACTGACAGGACTAAGACTTCCGTTATCAATCAACGAACCATATTGATCAATAAGAGACTGTGGTGCGGATTGTCCCGTAAGAGTTCCATAGAAATGAGTAACTAAAGTAGCACCACTTGGATCAGACCCGAAGACAGCGTCGAGTGCTGTTTGCAGGAAGTCTTCATAAGTTACGCCTCCGTCAAGAATGCCTAATCCTACTCCAACGAGATCAGCTCGGTTTACCCCGGAAGCACCAAGAAAAGCGCCAAGTATTTTGGCCGTCATGCCGGCATTACCATCTAAGTCCAACGCTAAGCTGATGTCCAAAAACTCAACTCTTTCAATATCTTTTAGAGTATCTTGATTGAATGACCAGCCTTCCCATGATTCGACGCCAGATTCAGGAGTAGGATCAACAACAAATTTCGCCCATGTGAAATTTTTCTTCTCTGAAGCATAGACTACAACATCAATGCCTGCACCACCGTCTACATAGTCATCGCCACCGTTAAGGTTGATTATATTGTTTGCGTCATTTCCAAATAATTTGTCTGCGTATTCTGTGCCAATAACATTCTCAATAACAGTGCCAAAGTTAACGGTGATTTGTCCGGGAGAGGTAATAAGATCAGAAGCAATATCACCAACGAAGTCATGATAGCCCGCACTGAGATGCAAAGTTATCCCTTGTCTAAGTGATGACGCATCAATCGTGTCCGTTCCGTCTCCATCCCAAATAAAGTTAGGAGCATCCGAATCAATAACGTAAGTATCGTCACCTATCCTTTCGGTTTTACTCGGTCCATAGATGTATTGCAGCGCAGCAATATCTAACTCTGAAAAAGCTAATTTATATTCAGCGCTAGTTTCGTTGTAGGACATCATTGTCCATCTAGCATGATCTTCTGTCCCTTGAAGGTACGGTGGGTCAGCTATATCTCCATCGGTATCTGCTTCGTCAAAGGGATGTTTAAGTCCGAGGGCATGGCCCAATTCATGCGTCATTGTATTCGCGCCGGAAGTGCCGGTGCTTAAAGTGCTGTTGTAATCTTTGTTATTGAGAAATATGTCGCTTCCTGTCGAGCTACTATGTGGATATTGCGCATATCCGCCGGTGTCTGTCTGATTATTCAGTGCAACGGCGATCGTGTTTGGTTGGTCAGCTGAAGTGGTGCTTGAAATATTTACGTTTATAATCGTGGAGAGAGACTTGATTAGATCTGCCGCGTTTTTCTGCTGTGTAGCATTAAGTCCTGTGTAGCCCGCTGCATGATCTTCTCGAGTGTCATAGTCGGGTAGATTGTCGGGAAAAACATAGTAGAACTCCCGATTCTCGCCAAGATAACTATCGTACCTTCCACCATTTCCATCTGAGGCGACCAATGAATCGATCCAATATGGCAAAGATAATGCCCCGTTTATATATGTTACCGTCTCGATTTCGACTGGAATTTTCGCAAAGGAAACTGAGACTATCGCTGTATCGTTACCTCCGCTGTCATAAATATGGTCGGTTAGCGAGTTAATATAATAAATATCATCTCCATCACCACCCACCAAATCATCATTTCCCTGACCACCAATCAGTGTATCGTTACCCTCATAACCACGAAGCTCGTCATCACCGTTGCCACCTTCAATTATGTCGTCTCCATCGCCCCCTAAGAGTCGATCATCTCCATCGTCGCCATAGACTCTATTTTTCCCATCGCTCGCCCATATAAAATCATTGCCTGCGCCGCCATAGATAGTATCGTCCCCATCTCCCCCGCCGATCTTGTCATCACCTGCATCGCCGTAGATGGTTTTATTCCCAATAAGCGCAGAAGAAAAGCCGCTATTATCAGCGTTAATAAAATCGTTTCCGTTACCACCCCGTACTATGTCGTCTCCGGAATAAGTATTAATTTCATCATTACCGTCGCCACCTTCAATTTGGTCGTCGTCATCTCCCCCTTCTAGCCGGTCGTCTCCAGCTTCACCATAGAGGATATTTTGACCATCTTTAGCCCATATATAATCATCACCAGAACCTCCATAAATAAGGTCGTCCCCACTGCCACCACCAATTTTGTCATTTCCAGCATCACCATAAAGAGTTTTACTTCCGTTGCCTGAAATATAAAAAGTGTCTGCGTCCGAGTTAATAAAATCGTCCCCATCGCCACCGCGCGCGACATCATCTCCCGAGCCTGTCGATATTTCGTCGCTGCCAAGATTACCGATTAACGTATCGTTTCCACTACCGCCGGACCAAGTAGTCGTCGCCATCGCCCCCATAAATGACATCATTACCCTCACGTCCTCGCAATATGTCGTTGCCGCTACCCCCAGTTAACTCGTCATCACCTTCATATCCGATTAAAACGTCATCTCCATCTTCACCAAAAAGTTTGTCCGCTGCTGAGCCGCCAATGATGACGTCGTTACCCTCTCCGCCATACGCAATTAAAGACTCGGATTGATCGTAATAACTCCATCCCCCTCGCCGATCAGTTTGATCTGCTAAATAACCATTTATCTCGTCATCACCACCACCTCCATAAATGATGTCTTCACCACCGTTAGGAATTATCCGATCCGAGTCATCTGTGCCTCTAAGTGTTTCGGAGGAGGCCTTACCAGTGATAGTTGGCATTGTTATTATCCTTTAGAAAAAACATATCTAACCAGAATTAGTGTAAGTATTTTTTCTCATTATCTCTCATCTTAGGAACTATATGCGAATTATTACGACTTGAGACTTAGAATAAAATCTAATGTCTGCTAAAGAATTTCCTACTCCACTTGAAGTGATCAGAGTCATCTCTCTATTTTGATATGTTCCG
>DNHK01000306.1 GCA_003485905.1 Gammaproteobacteria bacterium
AAATAATCTGCTATTGGGGAATCTTGCTGCTGCTGGGCGGCGAAGCTAATTTGTTGCGCTGCAATTTCACTATTGCCAAACTGAAACGCGAGAGCGCCAAGTTGCATATACACCGTATCTGCCAATCCAGGGTCTAAGGCTTTTGCTCTATTTAGCATTTCGATGCCCAGTTCTATCTCACCACCTACGGCTAAGGCTCGGCCAAACAATTCAGTGGCTTTAGCATGGTTTGGGTAGGCATCCAAAAATGCTTGCAGTCGGAGCGACGCCAACGCGCTTTCGCCGAGTTCCAGCCATGCCCAACCCACTTCCAGATTAAGCTGGTCTCCTTCGTATCCCGCCTCCTCGGCCTTGCCCAGCATGGTAACCGCCAGTCGGTGAGAACTCATTCGGTTAAACGCGCTGCCAGCAACCATAGCCGCGGATGCTGCGTAAGTGGACCCATCCGGTAATGCGCCGAGTTGAGTTATGGCTTCCTCGAATTCGCCTGCTTCGAAAGCGTCCAATGCTTCGGTTAACAGAGCGTGATCTTCAGAATCATCTGCTACTACTATCGCAGCACTTATAATTTGAAAAACTAAGCCCGTTACTACAACCAACCGTGTTAGAAAACGATACATCTAGCCCACCCCCATTTACAATTGAGAATCCGTCTACAATCTCTCGTTGTACAGCGATTGGACAGACTTCAGATTAGCATAGCTATAATCGTTTCTATAGAGGATAAATACTCTAGATTGCGAGTGGGTGCCAACTTAGTCAGCGGCAATTCTTTGGGGGCGCTACAGGGACTATGGCATAGAGTAGGGCTGTATAACTAGTTTTCTGGTTGTGCCTTACCTATTCGAACTTCTGCTTTTTTAACCCGGATTTTATTCTCGCCAACTTGGCGCCCATTTAACGCCTGCATGGCGGCTTTAGCCTCCCCAACTTTAGGCATTTCTACAAAGCCAAAGCCTTTCGATTTACCAGTTTCCTTGTCCATGACTATTGAACAGGACTGAACAGCACCAGCAGGCTCGAATAATTTTTTCAGTTCTGCTTGAGTTGTGGCGCGGTCCAAGTTTCGAATAAGTAGTTTCATAGTATGGCGCTAGTTTGGGTCTAGTAGAGGCATCACTGCAATGAACTGGCCATGCGGGGTTTAGCCTAACTCTCTGCCTCACGAAGTCTTTCTTGACGCTTCGCTTCTTCGGCAAGTACCGATTTAATTTCACTCACCACACCATCTACATCAGCTTGGTGCGTATCTTCTGCATGAATTCCGGTAAGGAGTGTGTCTTCGTATAGCTCAGCCCTCTCGTAGAGTTCCCACATTTCATGGCCAGATCGATTTTGTAAAAGTTGCGGAGCAAACTGCCCATAGTAATTATTAATATTTCGCACGTCGCGAATCAACATCTCTTCGGCTTGATTGTTCGCCGATGCATCCTCCGCCTGCGGCAGGTCAATGATTACCGGCCCGAGTTCGTCTACCAACACATTGAATTCTGATAAGTCACCATGGACCATACCAACACATAGCATTTTCTTTACGTATTCCATCACCGTCGCATGGCCTTGAATCGCTTCTTCAGCCGTCATTGATACATCCGCCAATCGCGGCGCCACGTGGCCTTCTGCATCGGTGATCAGCTCCATCAGCAATACGCCTTCGAAGCATCCGAAGGTTTCCGGAACTCGAACGTCGGTCTTGGCAAGTTTGACTAGTGCATCAACCTCAGCCGTCTGCCAGACCTCCTCCTGCTGCTTGCGGCCATAAGATGAGCCGCGCTCCATAGCGCGAGCCCGGCGAGTATTTTTTACTTTACGGCCTTCCTGATACTGCACCGCTTGTTTAAACCCTCTTTGAAGTGATTCTTTATAAACTTTGGCACAGCGAATCTCACCGAATGAGTGGACCACAAACACATCTGCTTCTTTGCCACTCATCAAGCGACTAATCACTTCATCTACCAGTCCGTCTTCGACCAGAGGTTTAATTCTATTGGGAACTTTCATTTTTACTGTTGCTAATCAATATGGCGCGCATAATACAGTAAGTACGGATGCTTAAGTGGGTTAGACTCTACTCAAACATTAAATTACGTACTTGTTTTAACAAGCCGGTCGTCTATATCATGTCGGCTTGATTAATAGAGGGTGGATTAATGTCATTAACACTATACGGTTTTGGGCCTTCACGGTCGCTGCGGTGCCTATGGGCACTTGAAGAATCGGGCCTGGACTTTGACTATGTCGAACTAAAGTTTCAGTCTGATGAGACTGGCGGGTCGCAGCATTCTGATTATGTTGCACTCAATTCTCAGGGTAAGGTGCCGACATTAAAGCACGATGACTTCGTGCTCACGGAAAGCGCAGCAATCGTTAATTATATAGATGCACTAGCTAATGGCCGTTTTATTCCGCAAGGTGCGCAGGCTCGTGCAAAATACGATGAATTTAGTTATTTCGTATTGTCCGAATTGGAGCAGCCGTTGTGGTCTACCGGTAAGCATCGATTTGCACTGCCAGAAGACCAACGTATAGAAGCTATGTTCGATACTGCCAAGTGGGAGTTCAACAAGGCCGTAAAGGCGTTTCAAAAATTACACCCATTAAGTGAGTACGCGCTAGGCAATTCCTTTACCTTTGCTGATTGCCTGCTAGCACATACAGTCCACTGGGCCTTTCGATTCAAGATAGACGTACCACAGGCGTATCTTGACTATCGTGATCGCATGTTTGAACGGCCCGCCGCTGTACGAGCATTTGCGCACTTTAGCTAGGCTTCTTAGTTTTCCG
>DNHK01000213.1 GCA_003485905.1 Gammaproteobacteria bacterium
AAATTGAACCCAGCCAAAATGGAAAAATCCAAAACTTTTGATGCGCCGAGAGCCAGATCAAAGATAAAAACGTCTTTATCAGCGGTATAGTCGTGGTCATCAAGATGGTTTTGGTCATCTGGAGTGTCATCATCAAGATTGCTAAAATCGTGTAAATGGATGCCTTTAGGTGTTCCATCGTAACCATGCTCATCGACATGAGTATGAAGCCCGCTCATTTGGAAGCCCAACAAGCAAACGCAGGCTATCAGCGAGATAATGGAAGATACGTTACGCATGATTAAAGTGTAGTACATCGCTACGTCTACTGTCTACTTACCGCCCAGCCATGCTAATGCGGATACTTACTGAAAGAAGATCCACCGATTGATATCTCAAGCCATCAACATTTGGTAAAGCTCATCTTTTAAGTGCAGTCTGCGCAATTTGGCAACCTCTTCAGTAGAGGTTGATGCTGGCAAGGATTCATCTTCCATATGCTCGATAATATCGGTTAAACCATGGTACTCATCAAATAGTTTTCGAAAGTGCCGATTACTAATTTTTAGCTCGTGGATACGATCTCTTAGTTCTGGAAACTCATGCACAAGATCATGGTGTTCGACAGTCATTTATTTTTTTCCTCAATAAAATTCAGATTTCAGATTAACCCAACGACGTTGATAGCAACTTGATCTATGTCAGACGAGAGTTTCCATATGTATGGCTGTGTGGAGCGGTTAGCGGCTATCCAAAGGAGCAGATATGAACATCACTGCTTATTCCAAGATATTCATTGATAAAATGTTCGTTCGATACAAGGAGTCATTAGACAGAGGGGCTTCAGTCTAATGTGGGGTAATTGGAAAAGTGAGAAAACTAGCTAAATAGTGATTCAAATCAATTCACGCTGATGCCGTTAACCGTTAACGTATAGCCTAATTCTATGAGGTAAAACATTTAGAATTCAGGTGTTACTTAGTCCCAAATGAAATTAAAAATCGCCTTGTTTCTAGTTCATCGTTGGGTGGGCGTCTCCATGTGTTTGTTTTTTGCCATGTGGTTTTTTAGCGGCATGGTCATGATGTATGTTGGATACCCTGAACTGACTGTCCAAGAACGTTACGCGGGTACTAGTAGACTCGATAGTGACAAAATACATTATTCACCTTCGGATTTGTTTGAGTCTTTCGGCTTGGGGTTTGCAAGCGATCGGCTAATCCTAACTAATATCGGCAATCGGCCAGCGTATTTGCTCGCGGCGGGTAGCTTTCAGCAAATGGCGATATATGCGGATACTGGTGAGTATATTGAACTAGTGTCGTCAGAATTGGCGGTTGAATTGGCTCGGTCGTTCTATCGTAACCAGCATGGCGCAGAGCTGATATCGTCGGGTTAGCGAGCCTAATATTTTTGGTTACTTTTATGTTTAGTGGCCTTATGTCGATAGGGCCATGGGGCATTTTCGACTCTGATACTAGCTACGGGAGACAACTCGGCCGTTATCAATATTCGGACGATTCTTTTGAGTTGGACCTAGCGTTTTCAGAAGCATCAGACCTTCAGCAACTGCTGAAGCAACCTGAAAATCAAACTGTAAAGCAAATTGTTTGGCACAGAATTAACGGTAAGTCGTATGTGGCTATGTACGATGCTCCTGACGCTGTGCGAGTCAGCTCGTCTATAGGCGATCGATTTGATCTGGCTCTTAGGATTAAAGAAAGTGCGCCTCGGTTAATTCCCGAAAGCAATATTCTTGAGTTAGAAGAACTGGAGGGTTACGACACTTACTACTATTCTCACCATTCCCGGTTTCGACCACTACCGATTCTGCGGGTTAAATATGATGATCCTGAGTCTACTTGGTTTCACATTGATCTTGAGTCTGGTCAACTGGTGGGGCGGATGACATCGGCAAACCGAGTTCAGCGATGGATGTTTAACGGTCTCCATAGCCTCGATTTTTCAACGCTGATTAACAATCGACCGTTCTGGGATATTGTGGTTATTCTATTGTGCTCTTTAGGATTGGCTTTTTCTATAACGTCTGTGGTTGTATCCTGGCGACGGATAAGAAAAAAAGTTGCCAAATAGCATCACAAGAATTATGCAATTGCATAGCTACCCTTGATTGAAAGCTGGTATCCAGGGTTCTAGTGTGAATGACCGCATTGGATATTTAGCAGGCATTTGAGCCTATGCACGCGAGGGATTTAACCAGTTGATTCGTACTTCCTGTCGCCGACTTCGAGAGGCTTTGCAGCGCAGAGTATAAAGGCGACGACGCAGGGCACAGAACCATTATTAACCCAATTGTGAATTGTGCCCCGTTGCACTAGGGCGTCGCCCTGTCGCAAGGTTACTTCACCCTCATCCAGCCCCATCGTAATTTCACCGGATATGATAATGGCGTAGTCGATAGATTCGGTGCGATGATTGCGCGGCGCAACCCCGGGATCGTATTTAACTATTCGGAAGACCGTGCCGTTATCGTCTGATGTCGCCAGTGTTCGCGTCGCACCATCCTGGGTATCCATATTATCGGCAGGCGATTCGCCAGTTGACCAAATTGTCGAGGCTTGCATACCCTCTCGCCACGAGCTGGCGTTGTTCATAATCTCGTCGATTGCCACAAACGATTGACCATCATCACGATGTCCGGTAACAACCCGCCGCATTTGCAGCGGCGCGCCTACAGGCTGGTCCATGACGCTCGGCATCGGTGACGCCTGAGCTTGAACCGAGCTACTTGAGCTACTCGCGATAGCAATGGCTGCAGAGGCCTGAAGAAATTCGCGTCGATCGACGCGTGATTTTTGGTTCGTCATGTTTTCCTCTGTTCGTCTCGTGGCAGCTGTCAGTATTGCAGCCGCGGTTTATGTCGAAATCGATTCTAGCAAGATCTATTCTACCTGCATATTTGACTGCCCGGCGTTCATAGCAGCCCTCTATATCGCGTCCTCGTAGATGTTTATCGGCTAAAACCTGCCTGAATCTGCTTGGCTGACAATGCTTCGAAAAGTTAAATTGATTCTTGGCGTTGTCACGGTTTTGGTTGGCGGTAAACGATGTTGCCAATAGGTTTGCGTAGTACCCTGCATAACTAGAAGGCTGCCATGTTCTAGCACTAGGGATACGGGTTCTTTACTAGCTATATGTTTAAAACAGAACTTTCTTTCAGCGCCTAAGCTAAGTGAGCCGATTGCGCCATTTTTTTCTAGATCTTTCTCGGCATCGCTATGCCAAGCCATGCCCTCGCTGCCATTATGGTATAAATTTAGTAAGCAAGAGTTAAATTGCTCGCCAGTTTTTTGTTCCACGAGCGCTTTAAGTTCTAGTAGCTCTTTGGTCCAGGGCAGTGCGCGCTTAGTAGTTTTGGAGTAGGTATATTCAAAGGGCCTTTCGGCATACCACGCTACTTTCCGTTTGGTGGTGATGCGTTTCCCATAGATCACGGCCTCATCATTTTTCCAATCGATACTGTTTAGTAAGCGGGTGAAATATTCATCGGCTGCTGTCGGTGGAATTAATACACCATAGTACTTAGCGACCCCCTCTTTGGGGAGAAGGTTGTCTGGCCGTTCTATCGGTTGGCGGAATAAATCCATTTTTGATATTCACTTTTCATGCAATGACCACAGGGCCGATAGCCTTCAGATTTC
>DNHK01000294.1 GCA_003485905.1 Gammaproteobacteria bacterium
CCTGAATCTTCAGTTATCGTTAAAGTTGATCCAAAGGCAAAAACTAAAAGTATTGTTGAAGCCGTTGACGGTATTCGAGATGCGAAAGTACTGACTCCCTCTATATCGATGGAGCCGGGTTAGCGTAATCCTTTCCCGTAAAGTTGCAATTAGAATCCCTTGAGGTCATTGGTCTCAGGGGATTTTTTATGTTTTAGTAATTAATATACGTTTAAAGCCAAATGAGTGACATTCATGATTTAACCAGCCTAATTGATCAGTTTTCTCGCAAACAAGGATGGACACGCTTTCATTATCAAAAGAACCTGGTAATGGCGCTTTCGGTAGAAGTTGCTGAGTTAGTGGAGCACTTTCAATGGGAAGATCCAGCTGCGTTTGATTCGTTTAGTACTGATCGTCGTGAACAAATTGCCATGGAAGCCGCAGATGTTGCGATCTATCTGTTACGATTTTGCTCTGTTTCAAATATCGATTTACCGGATAGTATTCTTAAGAAGTTACAGAAGAACTCTGAAAGGCTCGAAACACCAGACAAACAGTAAGTTGCCTACTAGAAGATCAAACGGTTTAGTAAAGTATTTAGGTTCAAGATGGTTCTCTACTGTCTGGCCGAAGTTAAAACCGTGGCTTAAAAGACTTCTAATAACGTTTGGCGTTATTCTTGTTGCCGCTGTTGTCTATCTTGATATTACGATCCGAAAGCAATTTGAAGGTGGAAGTTGGGCGATTCCAGCACACGTTTATACACGGCCTTTAGATTTGTATGTAGGGCTTTCGATCGCGGAATCTAACGTGTTGGATGAGCTAGGAGAGCTAGGGTATCGACCACAAACCGGTGCACCTGCGCCTGGCACTTTTGAGAGTAGTGGGGGTGGCATAACAATTTACGCGCGTGAATTTCAATTTTGGGATCAATTGAGACTCGCGAGTCGTGTTCGTATTGGTTTTAACCCGGCAAGAACCCAAATTACTTCCGTCACTTCTTTGGATGAAAAATTGGGATTATTCCAGCTTGAAGGCAGGCTGTTTGGTAGTGTTTCGCCTTTAAGCCATGAGGATCGTGAGTTACTAACTCTTGAGCAGATTCCAGAAGGTTTGATTACAGCATTGGTTTCTATAGAAGACCGAAATTTCTTCTCTCACTGGGGTATTTCTCCAATAGGAATTTTACGTGCAGCCGTAGCAAATTTAGTTCAAGGCCGGGTAGTACAGGGTGGCAGTACGTTAACGCAGCAGTTAGTGAAAAATTACTATTTAACGGCAGAACGTACTATTTCGCGAAAGCTCGTTGAGCTAGTCATGGCTATACTGCTGGAATTTCACTATAGCAAACACGAGTTATTGCTCGCTTATATCAATGAAGTCTATCTCGGTCAGGCCGGAAATCGAGCGATCCATGGCTTTGGTTTAGGGTCTCAATTTCTATTTGGGCGACCATTGCAGGAACTAAATGCAGCCGAGCTTGCGACCTTGGCTGGTATGGTGAAGGGCCCGAACTATTACAATCCACTCAGGCATCCAGAGCGTGCACTTGAACGTAGAAATTTGGTCCTCGAAGTTATGCGACAAGAGGGCTTGATTAGCGATGTACAAGCGGGACAACTACAACAAATGCCCCTCGGGACTGGTGGTACCGCGGCCAGGCAGCGCAGAAGTTACCCAGATTTTCTAGATCTAGTTCGGCAACAACTACGTAAGGACTATCAAGATAATGCGCTTTCTGATGCCGGCTTGCGAATATACACAACCCTTAATCCAAGAATCCAGAACTCTGTAGAAAATACTATTAGTAGCCGTTTGGCTCAAATCGAGAAATCGAGATCAATAGATAAGGGCACATTAGAGGCGGCTGCTATAGTTTTGCGTACTGATAGTGGTGAAGTTGTAGCGTTGGCTGGCGGCCGTGATCGAGGTTTCGCGGGCTATAACAGAGTTCTAGATGCTATCCGTCCTGTCGGCTCTCTTTTGAAGCCGTTTGTTTATTTAGGTGCCCTTGAACAACCTGAAAAGTATGGGTTAGGAACTCTAATTGCTGATAAAAGTATTACTGTGTCACAAGTCGGTAGTGAAGACTGGACGCCACAAAATTACAATGGCGAAGAACATGGTCTTGTAACGTTAATCGATGCTCTTAAACACTCGTATAACTTGGCAACTGTAAATCTTGGTATGGGTGTTGGATTAGATACATTTTCGCAATTGCTACAACGATTCAAGTATAACGCCAGGGAGCCGATCTATCCCTCTGCGTTTTTAGGTGCAGTTCCGATGACAGTGATTGAAGTTGCTGATCTTTATTTAACTCTTGCCAATAGCGGTTTTAAAACGCCGACTAAAAGTGTTCGTTCTGTTCTTTCTGATAGCGGTGACCCTTTAGGTCGATATCCACTTTCTATTGAGCAGGTCGCGAAGCCGGAGTCGATTGCGTTGATAGTTCACGCTATGCAGCAGGTAGTCGAAGACGGCACTGCTAACGCTATCGGTGCTAGGTTTGGTCGTGAATTGGGGTATGCAGGTAAAACAGGAACGTCAGATGGCTATCGAGACAGTTGGTACGCAGGTTTTAGTGGAGAGCACCTAATGGTTGTTTGGGTCGGACGTGACGATAACCAGCCTACTGGACTCTCGGGGGCTACTGCTGCTACCCATATATGGTCTGATACAATTGCTAAGATTAATACACGGCCGCTTAAATCCACGTTGCTAGCCGATATGACTATGGTCTCTATTGATCCTGCTACTGGTATGCAAATTGAAGGTGGCTGCCCAAATGCCGAAGAATTACCCTATATTGTCGGCTACGAGCCCATGTCTCAGTCGGCCTGTTACGTAGGCGGTAAAACCGAGTCAATATCGAACAATAATTCGAGTGGGGCTAAGGCTCGTAAGAGTGTGGGTGATTGGCTCAAAGGTATATTCAAATAAATAATTCTAAAACTTGCGGTCAGACTGAAATGTTTACTTTACAGCGAATTTTTATAATTGCTTTTATAGTTTTACTTGAAGCGTGCACTACCACACCTCGCCCTAATAAAAATGTGGTTGTTGATGAAAAAGCTGTTGGTGATGGTCAAATTGGCGGCTCCTCACAAACTGATGCTGCAATAACCAGCTTGTTTGAGCAATCGCAATCTCAAGTTACTGCTGGGAATTTAGACGAAGGGGCGAGAGTTCTAGAAAGGGCTCTAAGGATAGAACCAGCCAATCCGCAGACGTGGTATAGAATGGCAAAAATAAAGTATTTACAAAATGACTATGCACAAGCCGCAGTCACCGCATCGCGCTCAAATACTTTTGCTGGTAGTGATAATGCTCTTAGGCTACTAAATCTAACCCTTATGTTGGATTCATATAGCGCACTCGGCGACACTGATCAGGCAGCTACGGTTCGTGCGCAAATTGACACAATTCAGCAGCAATAGAGTTGCAATCCTGTAACGATTCGGCGTTCCACGTAGGTCGTACTTCAAGCATTCGGTGCGGGCTTGGCATCCAAATCGTACTCGCCGCCAGCGCTTGTTATCATATTTTTTAGATCTTTATCTAATGCTTCAAGCGCTTCTATATCTGTAGAACGGTAGACTAGGATTACATGGAAACCTCTTCCGTTGGTCATCTGGGGGTAGCTTCCGATATCAATTTGTGGATAACGCGATTGAAGTTCTGTTAGCGGTTGGGCTAGTACACCTTCGGGTAGATTTGTATGTAATTGTCTACTAGTAGTAATTACCCCATGATTTAAAGTGGGAATTACATCGGAAAGCATACGTTGCATTATTCTCGGAACACCCGCCATCACTATTATATTGTCAGCAACGTAACCGGGAGCGATTGACGCGGTACTTTCAATTAGTGTCGCTCCGCGTGGTGTTTTTGCCATGCGTTGCCTAGCGTCATTAAATTCAATACCTTTTTCACGGTAGTAATCGTCCATAGCTTTAAATGCAACGGGGTGTAATTCCAGTGGTTGGTAAACTGCTGAAGCTACGCATTCTGACGTAATGTCATCATGTGTCGGCCCAATTCCCCCGGTCGTAAAAACATAGTCAAACTGGGTCTTAAGTACTCGCAGGGTTGAAATGATGGTGTCGTGTACATCAGGGATTACCCTTGCTTCAAGCAATACTATTCCGACTTTGCCTAGGCTGTCCGCTATATACTTTAAGTTAGCGTCTTGTGTGCGGCCAGAAAGAATTTCGTTGCCAATTAAAACAAGTGCGGCGGATATTTGATCTTTCATGTATTACGTACCGAAGTATGGGTGTTGATAGTTTAGGTTGAGTGTACTGTCAGTTATTTGTAGGTTTAGCAGTGCTTTGAATCATTTTGAGCTGCTATACAGCCTGCAGTTTAGCGCTACCATATAGCGCTGTCATAAATAACAGTGCCTTATCCGACCTGAACCTTATTTTTCATTAGTTAGCAGTGGTTTCAGTGAAGACTGACCTTGAGTTGAGTTTTTCTAATCGCTTACATATAAAAGCAAAGGTGATTAGTCGCAGTTTGTCGAGCGGCTAAACTAGCTCGCATAAAATTATGAATTTGTGTTTAGAATAGACAGCGCATTTTCAGTGCTTCTAATGGCTATTTCCTCAGGCGTGGACTTGCGAATTCTCGCGAGTGTATCGAGAATTTCAATTAAGTGCTCGGGACTATTTCGAGGAGGTCTATTTTTATCTTTTGAGCGGGAACGAAGACTTTCAACGGCCATATCGGGCGCATCAGTCTCTAGTACGATGCTATTACTAGGTAGGTCTTTTGCAAGAGCTCTAATTTTTCGTGCTTGAGGCCAGGTAACCGCACCGCCGATACCCAGCTTGAAACCGAGCATGTTATAGCGTCGTGCATGATCGAGCGAGCCATTGAACGCGTGGACAATCCCGCCTTGTATTAGATTGCTTTCTAAGCATTCCAATACTTGATCATGAGCTTTCCGAACGTGTAATATCACCGGCAATTGATACTTTTTGGCCAGTTTAAGTTGTGCGACAAAAAGGTAGTTCTGACGTTGTTTGTCCAACCCTTTAAGATAAAAATCCAGACCTATTTCTCCAAGCGCTGCGGGGCGATCTTTGTTCAGAAGATCATCTAACGCGTCTAAATGCGCATCCTGATGATTATTTAAAAAGGCCGGGTGTAACCCAAAAGCTTTGAAAAAGTGGACTACAGAACTATTTAATGCCGCCAGCTTAGCCCAGCCGCTATATTCGACAGAGGGAACTACTATTTTAGTTATATTTGCTTGATGGCAGCGCTCTAGTATCTCGTCCCGGTCATGATCAAAAATGTTGAAATCAATGTGGCAGTGGGTGTCTATTAACTCTTGTGGCATGCAATCGTTGGGCAGTTTAGCGCTCAAATTAACTAGTGAGAATTAGATCTATAGTTTGCATTACACGTGATAAATTTCGCTCTAAATAGGTTTTGGTAGGTGTTCTGCATATTTGAGAACTATCAACGGTAATAGTCACTTTAGTTAATTCTATACTATCTGCTTCGGTACACAGAGTTGCTTGTAGGAAAGACGGTAAGGGCGTGGGTGAGGATTGTAAAAGTATTAACGTGAAAGTACTTGGTACACCACTTTTGACAGTAACTATATTCTAGTGCCACGCTCGGTTTGCCAATTAAATTAATATTTGCGCATGAGATAATTCCTTTATGGGAAATACAAAACAAATCAACAAACGTAGATTTGGTGGTGTTGTTAAATCTTATGGTGCGGATGCATTCGAGCGTTTTGCTCGTGCACATGTTTGCGTACTAGGGGTCGGCGGCGTGGGTTCCTGGGTTGTAGAAGCTCTGGCACGCAGTGGCATCGCCACGCTCACTTTGGTTGATATGGATGTTGTGGCTGAATCAAATATTAATCGACAGCTACACGCCCTTGAAGGCACAGTAGGTCGAGATAAGATAAAAGTTATGTCTGAACGGGCACATCAAATAAACCCGCTTGCTAGAATAACTTTAATCGATGACTTCGTGACCGTCGAGAATGCTATGGATTTACTCGATGGGCAGTTTTCTTATGTTGTCGATTGCATCGATAACTTTAGAGTAAAAGCGGCTGTTATATCGGCATGTAAAATAAGTAATACACCAGTGCTTACCATAGGGGGTGCGGGTGGAAAAATTGATCCGAGTTTAATCGTATGTGGTGATTTAAGTGGGACCGAGCGAGATCCACTGTTAGCACAAACGCGTAAATTACTGCGTCAAAAATACCAGTTTACAAGACAACAAGGGGAGAGTTTTAATGTCCCCACCGTTTATTCCAAGGAAGAAAGAAACCTTCGTTCGGAAGATGGCAGTACTAGCGACAATGCCAGCGGTTTATCTTGTGATAGTGCGATTGGGTCTCTAACCCATGTAACAGGGAGTTTTGCTTTTAGTGCTGTGGCGTTTGTCCTTGAAGAGTTGTCTAGTAAGGCGGAAAGGAGCGTTCGCTGATTTAAGGAGTATTGATAATTGAGTATATTTTTCCTTAATGATACTTGTACCTCGAAATGTAAATACTATTCGGTCGAACGCTTGTCCAGATTCTGAGGCTGGTTGGGTTTTTCAAAAATGTTACAGACAAGATGGCGCAAAATATACTAATATGGACGTGCTTCATTTATGAAGTCGAGTCATGTAGGCCTTTGTAGAGGCGGTTTAATGGACTAGACAGTGCAAACCATCTCGATTTATCGGGGGAAGTAAGCATTAATGCTTTCAGGTTCTACATAGTAGCTTCTGTTTCGCCGCAGAGCTGCTGAGTGAGGAAGAGCGCGTTAAAAACGCTCTTCCTCATTTTTATTGCAGTGACTAAATTCAAATAGTAACCAAATAGTAAATAGTGATAAGCATGTAATTTTGAATTCAGTTTGCTTACATCCTGCTCTTGGTCACTTTGTTAAGCGCGAATAATCTCCGTGTCGTTATATCTACTGCAAGGTATTATTCGACATATGCACAAAAGCAAAAATATAGTTTTAGCAACACTAAATGCAAAGTATATCCATGCCGCTTTTGGTTTACGCTACTTAAAAGCAAATTTGCACGAACATGAAGAGTACTGTCGTATTCAAGAGTTCACCGTGGATGTTCGAGCAGAAGATGCTGTTGAGCAATTGCTTGAATTACAGCCCTCAATTATCGGTTTTGGTGTTTACATTTGGAATGTAGAGCAAACTGAAAAAATTGTAGGGTTACTTAAAACGGTCGCTCCAGATATCGTAATTGTGCTCGGTGGGCCAGAGGTAAGTTACGAGCAAGAAGATCAGGTAATAGTAAAGTTGGCAGACTATACGATAAGCGGTTGGGGCGAGACTAGCTTTTACAGTCTTGTGTGCGGTATTTTAGATGCAAAGGCGGACAAAGAAGCCAGTCCTAAGTTAATTTCGGGTAAGCAAGAAAAACTGGATGAAATCCGGATGCCTTACTATTTGTATGATCAGGAAGATCTAATGAAGCGAGTGTTGTATGTGGAGGCATCACGAGGTTGTCCCTACAAGTGTGAGTTCTGCTTATCATCCTTAGACAAAACGGCGTGGTCGTTTGATATTGAACAGTTTTTAACCGAAATGGCCAAGTTATATGCCCGTGGAGCGCGTCAATTTAAGTTTGTAGATCGTACATTTAATTTGAAAATAGATAGCAGCATTCGCATCCTTGAGTTCTTCTTAGAACGTTTAGATGAGGATCTTTTCCTACATTTCGAGGTAATTCCGGACCACCTGCCGGATAGGCTAAAGAATGTAATTCAGAAGTTTCCTGCAGCCAGTTTACAATTTGAAATTGGTATTCAAACATTCGACACAGAAGTACAGAAAAATATTTCTCGCCGACAAAATAATAAAAAAGCATCGGATAATTTGGTCTGGATTCGCACACACAGTCAGGCTCATATCCATTCTGATCTGATATTTGGCCTACCCGGAGAAACGTTAGGAAGTTTTAGCAAAAGTTTTGACCGTCTCTATGCTTTGGGTCCACATGAAATTCAACTAGGTATTTTAAAACGCCTGCGGGGATCACCAATCGTAAGGCATACCGAGCCTTTTTCTTTAAGCTTTAGCAAAGTCCCGCCTTACAGTATTGTCGCTACAGATCGGATTACTTTTGAAACACTACAGCGAGTAAATCGCTTCGCGAGGTTCTGGGACTTGATAGGAAATTCAGGAAGGTTCTCTAACAGTTTGCCACTGATACTGGATAACAAGCCGTTTGAGCGATTCTTGCTATTAAGCGATGCAATTTATGAGTACTTGGGCCGCACACACAAAATTGCATTGATTAAACTATTTAATGCGATCTGTGAGCTTGCGCCTAATTGTCTAAATATTGCTGAGGATAGGCTTGTAGCAGCTTTAACAGCCGATCTTGCAAGCTCTGGATTGAAATCACTGCCAACGTTTTTGAGCACTAGCCATTCAGTGACAAAAAAGATTACCGGAAACCGAAAGCGACAATTGCGACACATAGAAACCGCTCCTTGAGTTGCGATGAACTTGGTAAG
>DNHK01000229.1 GCA_003485905.1 Gammaproteobacteria bacterium
AAGCCATTCTTTGTGCTTGCCACCCAAAACCCGATTGAATTAGAGGGAACTTATCCGTTACCTGAGGCGCAATTGGATCGGTTTTTGTTCAATGTAATGTTGGATTATCTATCGGCGGATGACGAGCTTGGTGTGGTAAATCGCTATACCAATCGTGTTGATCTTCCCAAAATAGAAGCGTGCACCAATCAGGAAGAGATACTTAAGTTTCAATGGCTGGTTCGGCAAGTACCCGTCTCAGAGGAGATCAACCGGCAAGCTGTTGATTTAGTGCGAGCAACACGGCCCGGCGATGAATTGGCGTCGAGCATGGTGAAAAAATATATCAAATTTGGTTCCAGCGTGCGGGCAACAATGTTTCTTACGTTGGCTGCCAAAGCACGTGCATTGCTTGAGGGGCGATACCACGTAACGACAGAAGATTTGAAATCTCAGGCATTACCGGTGTTGAGGCATCGCGTATTGGCCAACTATTTTGCTGAGTCTGATGGCATCAGTGTTGATGATATTCTAAACGATATGATTAATACCCGATTGGCTAGCTAATATAAATATAGTAGTTATGTCCGCACCTAAAGCAAATCCTATGCAACGTCTGCTGGACCCGTCAGTACTATCGAGTCTGGCAAATTTGGAGCTAGTTGCGCGTACCGTTGTGGACGGGGCGATGGTAGGTTTGCATCGCTCTCCCCGATTTGGGTTTAGCCAGGAGTTCGCTGAGTACAAGCCATATACAGAGGGTGATGACCCCAGATATATCGATTGGAACGTATACGCTAGAAGCGAGCGGACCTACATAAAACGTTTTCGCGGAGAGACTAACTCACCGCTAATGATTTTGTTGGATAGTAGCGCCTCAATGGGCTATCAATCAGATCAGTCAGCCGTCAGTAAGATGCAATATGCCACCTATCTTGCTGCGAGTTTGGCATATATGGCTTCAAAGCAGAATGATGCTGTGGGGTTGATGGTGTTTGATGAAAAAGTTAGAGATTATCGGCCACCTTCAAGTCGATTTGGTCAGCTACAGGCTATCTTGCATTGTTTGGACGAGGTTTTCGCAGAACGAGGTACTGTACTTGAAGAGCCTACGACCCAAATTGGGGCTCTGGGTATAAAAAAGGGTATGGTTGCAGTGATTTCAGATTTCTATTGCGATCATGAAAGCCTGTTACAGTCGGTGCGTCCGCTAGCTTTTCAAGGGCAGGATATTATGATGTTTCAGATCATGGATCCGGCTGAGATTAAACCTGTAATTAAGCAGCCCGGTCTATTAAAAGATTCTGAAACCGGGCAGGTTGTTGAGGTGTCACGCGAATACATGCAAAAACAATATCCTGTAAAAATGCAGCAACATATTGCTTCGCTAGAAAAGGCGGCGGCGGCTGTGCGAGCGGATCATGTGTTGATGCAGACAACTGAACCTCTTGATCAGGGATTAAATGGTTATTTGCGCTTTCGTACGAGGCGCAGCTAAGCTGCTGCGATAGAGTATGGGACTGCTAGCACCACTAATAGCTTTTGGGGCGGTTTTGGCAGCATTGCCGTTTTTTCTTCATCGATTAAATACAGCGACACCAGATCAACAGGAATTTGCCTCTGCGATGTTGCTCGCGCCAACACAAAAACGCGAGCATGTGCGAAAAAAGTTACGTTATCTGATATTAATGATCATGCGTATCTTACTTTTACTTGCGATTGTATTTGCTTTTGCTCGTCCATTTATGGATAAAGAGTCGGTACCTTTGTATAGCGAAGGAGCCGTGAATCATTTGGTGGTTATTGATACTTCGGCATCGATGGGTGGTTCTGATAAGTTGGAGAATGCAAAGCAGGCGGCAAAGGATATTGTTCGCGCATTTAAACCAGGTGATCAAGCCCAATTGTTGCTGGCGGACAATCAGTTGCGTAGCGTTGTTAGTCCTAGCACTGAGAGAAACGCTCTCCTGGCAGCGATTGATGATATCGAGGTTAGTCGATATAGACTTGATTATGGCGTCATGATGTCTGCTTTAAGTACTAGATTTCCAGATGAATGGTTTGACCACAAAATTCATTTATTTAGTGATTTACAGCAATCTGGCATGCCTAGGCAATTTGCAAAATTGGTTCCCGAGCTACCAGCAAATGCGAATGTTGAATTGGTATTCTATCCACAGAGATCGGAAGCTCCGGCAAATTGGTTAGTTGAGTTTATCGATACTGATGGTGAGCAAGTTCGTGTCGGTATTAAAGGTTATCAATCTGAGCAGCAGTCTCGATCTATTGCTCTAGTAGTAAATGATGAGGAAGTAGCAGAGCAATCTATTGATGTTTCGCCGTCTGGTCGTGCGATCGCAATCTTTGATGGGGTCCAGTTTAAGCCAGAGATAAACCGTGTGCGTGCCAGTCTATTGCAGCCAGATGCCTTAGAAGTTGATAACCAGTTCAATTACGCTGTTGATCGGTCTTCGCCAGAACCAGTTCCTTTGATAACGGTAAATCCTTATGCGCGATCAGTGACCTACATGAGTACCGCTTTGCGTACCGTCGGAGCACCTGGAAATAGCCAAACAGCCTCGAACTGGACAGTCGAGCCCGTTATGGTCGATAGCTTTGACCCCCGTACCTTAGAGCGTTATAACTGGGTATTGGTAGACGATATAGGGGCTATACCGAAATCACTAGAAGATGAGCTAGCAAGGTTTTTACAGTCTGGCGGTGCGGTGTTTGCAGCGGCAGGGGAGCGTACGCTAGGATTAACTCAAATTCCATTGAGTGGGCATTCTGTGCCAAATGATATAGATACCTCATTGGCAATTGCTCAGAAGGAGTTTTTAGGTGTTTCCCGAGTAGAATCTAGTCATCCGATTCTTGATGGTTTAATAGGTTGGGTTGATGTTTCGATCAGTCAATATTTATCGCTTGAAGCGAACGCATCGGATCGGGTTTTGGCTTGGACGAGTAATGGCCAACCCTTACTAATTGAACAACGCATTGGTCGAGGGCGTCTAATAGTATTGACCACTAGTTTGGATAATGAATGGAACAATATCCCAGTCAAACCATTGTTCGTTGGTTTAATGGGACAGGCCGCGAATTACCTATCGCAACGAGAAGCGGTCACGATACAGAAGTTGGCTGGGGACTATTTGCGCGATGATGAATTATCCGCGGTTGGAGGACTACAAAGCGAACAAAATACCGCAGGCCAGATTATTGACCCATTTGGGGAAACCTTGGTCGAGTTGGGCACTGCTTCAAATTTAAGTCAGCGCCAGCTCAATCATACAGGCTTCTATGAACTTCATAATGCCGGTGGACAGAGCTTGGTTGGGGTGAATATTGCGCCAGCGGAATCAGATACTACTTTCTTATCTGATGAGGATCTTAAGCAATGGGAATCATCAGTCAGTGGCCAGGCGACAACAATCGGTAGCGTCAGTTCCGAGAGCTCTGGCGGGTTAGAAAATGACGATACCCCAATAATTGAGTTATGGCGCATTTTGGCCATGTTAGCTTTGTTCTTGTTGATAGCGGAATCTTTGCTTTCCACTTTCTACTTGCGGCGAGCGCAGTTGCTTGAATCTCACGGTGCTAGTGCGTGAAAGCCACCGACTCCGTAAAATTCGCTACTATTATCCCGTGGTACGGCTATATTAGGCGCAGAGGTTATTTATTATGAATACTTCCGAAAAACTGGATACCTATCTAGCTAAGTTTAGATCCCGATTACGTAGGCGTACTTTAGTCGGAGGCCTGGCTATATGGTCTGTTTTTGCATTGGTAGTCTCGGTGGTGCTTGCTTATATAGCAATTCGCTCAGGCTTTTCGGATGCTGTGGTTTGGCCGGCTCGCGTCGCCTTAGTCGCTTTGCTGGCCTTAGGTGTTTACGCTTTTATTCGACTGCCATTGCGGTGGTTTTCAGATAGTGCAGATACGGATCTTGAGTCACGCGTGGAAGAGTTTCAAGGCCGGGTATATACCTACGGGACTATACGCTCGGATAATCCAATGCGCGCTTTATTAGCTGAAGACGCGTTACAGATAGCTAGAAAGAATCCGGTTGAAGACACTATTCCGAGTAATCAAATTAACATACCGATTGGCGTCACTGTGTTGGCGCTGCTTACAGCACTATGGCTACTGTTTGCGGGACCTGGGCTATTTAATTTTAGTTTGCAGCATTTGTTTGCAGGGTGGGCGGTAGACGGGCTGTTACCACCACAGGTAATTAATGTGACCCCAGGTGATGAGCTATTACGGCGGGGTGGCCGATTAAATATTGAAGCCAGTATTAGTGGATTTAATCCCGATACGGCGACCTTACACGTTCAAAATGTTGGCGGCGAATGGCAAGAAGTCGCGATGTCCCCAATGCTCGTTTCGAATGGTGATGATGCCGAGGTANNGAGGTATCTAGCGCCTACGATTTTACATTTTATTCTGTGCGCGAGCCGATGAGTTACTACGTATCAGCCCTCGGGGTTAGAAGCCCAGAATACCAAATTGAAGTGGTTGATTTACCAGGCATTCAGAACCTTAAGCTAACTTATAACTACCCAGAATGGACTGGCTTAGACCCGGAAGTAAAAGAGCAAGGTGGAGATATACAAGCCATTCCAGGAACACGAGTGGATCTCGAGGTCGTATTAGATTCGCCAATACCCGGCGGTGAAGTAATTCTGAACGGTGAGCCGCAAGACTTACTGATTGCCGCCTCTTCAGCATTTACTGATTTTGAAGTTGAGGCTGATGGGAAGTATTACATCGCTGCTTTGCTAGGCGGCGAACAAGTGCGTTTAAGTGATGATTATTTTATTACGATAGCTGGAGATAATAAGCCTGAAATTGAGTTTGTTCGTCCGGGGCGTGACTGGCGAGCGAGTAATATCGAAGAGGTGACTATCGAGATAGCAGCCGAGGATGATTTTCGGCTTGTTGATATGGAGCTTAAGTATTCTGTCAATGGTGGTGAATGGGAGTCGGTTAGCTTGCCGGCTGACCAAAATAAGTTAAATGTGGAGCATTTGTTTTACCTTGAAGATATGGGGGATTCAACGGAACAGCTGTCGCCAGCGTCAACGACCGCTGCAAGGCCGCCTATCGTTATGCCATTGGATGACGGTTTCGTAGATATCGACGGTGCAACTGAATCTGAAGCAGAAGCGGAGATACCGAAAGAAATAGTGACTGGGTTAGTGGCGGGAGATTTGATCTCGTATTACGCTGTCGTTAAAGATCGATCTCAACAAGTGCAAACCGATATGTTTTTTATCGAGGTGCAACCCTTTGATCGACGTTTTTCTCAATCACAGCAGGCTGGTGGTGGTATGGGGGCTGGGCAGCAGGGCGCCAGTGATCAGGAGATTTCCCAACGTCAACGAGAAATAATAGTGTCGACTTGGAACCTGCTCCGGGAACAAACCGAAGCAGACTCAGCCTTTTCAAATGATCCAGAATCTGAAGGGCGGGTTACGGACAATTCGCTATTGCTTTCTGGTTTGCAGGCATCATTGGCAGAAGAGGCGCAATCTTTGATCGAAACCGCGACATCGCGTCAATTGACTGCAGACCCGCGGATTAAGACGTATACCGAACATTTAGCGAAAGCAGTAGATGCCATGACGCCGGCAAGTGAACGGCTTGCAGCAATCGACCTGGAAGACGCGATTCAACCGGAACAAACCGCCTTGCAGCACTTACTTCGTGCAGACGCTGTGTTTAATGATATCCAGATTAGTATGTCCCAACCCGGTGCTGGTGGCATGGGTGGTGGGCAGGCTGGTGCGGATTTGGCTGAAATGTTTGAGTTAGAAATGGACCTCGAACAAAACCGTTACGAAACAGGTGAGCGTGCGACACCGCAGGCTGCTAGTGAAGAAACCGAGAACGTGATGGATGAGCTAGCCGAGTTAGCACGTCGACAGGAGCGATTGGCTGAGAATCTTGGGAACACTTCAACCCCAATGGAAGAACAACGATGGCAACAGGAACTGCTGCGTAGGGAAACCGAGGAATTACGCGAACGATTGGCGGAAATGGCAGAACAGCCTTCAAACGGTCAACAGGGGCAGCAAGGTCAACCGGGGCAGCAAGGTCAACCGGGTCAAGCTGGGCAGCAGGGCCAGTCGGGGCAACCAGGCCAAAGTGGTCAATCTGGTAGTCCGTCGGAACTAGCAAGTGCGGAAGGTGGTCAGCCTAATACTCCTCAGCAGGACGCTTTAAACCGTCGACTTGAAAGTGCCCTTGAAGCAATGGATCGGGTTAGTCAGGCAATGCAGGAAGGTGATACGACTGATTTGGCACGAGCAGCCGCTGAAGCGCAGCGTCAGTTGGAAGGTGCAGGTGAAAGAATGGAGCAAGGTCAAGATGAGGCAATCGCTCAAGGGTTTGATGATATGGCCCGCGATGCAGCTGAATTGTACGCAGACCAGCGTGCGCTTGAAGAAGATTTGATGGATGGTATTCGTACAGCAGTTGCCGAAATGCCCGCAGGTTCAGATCGAATTTCTGATCCATTTACGTATGAGGAGCACACCGAATTTGGCTCGATCAAGCGAGATATGCTTAGTCGTTTGCAGTCCTTAAATGAAGAGATGCAAAAAGCAGCTGGTCAGGTTAAACGTGAGTCGCCCGGTGTCGCGAGAGCATTGGATGCAGCTGGTCAAGCGTTAAGAGATTCTGAGATCACCAGTCAATTAGATCGTGCTGCTTCTTATATGAATCAGGGAGCGACATTGTATATAGCCAACAGTGAAAGTACGGTGACCAGCAGCTTACGTGATTTAAGAGAACGGCTGGATTTGGCCCGACAAATGTACAACCAGGCTGACGGTGAAGTAGACCAGTTTGATCAGACTTTAGCGGACTTACGCTCCAGCCGTGAAGAAATTCGTGAACTGGTTGAGGGTGTTCAACAGGGTGCTAACGCAGGCCCGGAAAATTCTGAGGCTGGTGAACCTGCAAACTCGAACGAGCAAACGGCAGGGGAAGCAAGTGAAGGTGAGTTAGCTAGCAGTGGCCAACAATCAGCAGCATCCGGGCAGACGGCAGATCAGGGGTCGGCACAAGCGCCTGGGGAGCCTACAGGTGCTGAGCAGGGCGGGGGACAAGGTGCTATGCCTCGAGGAGGCTTTTGGGCTGATGCTAATCGCTTTGACCGGGAGTCGGCAGAGGCTGCTAATCGAGAGTTGGGTCAGTTGGCTGGCGGCATCGGAGGTATGATTGGTGGATTACGTGATCGTGGTGTATCTGAGGATGACGTAGGGGAAATACAGGATTTGGTTCGACAACTTCAAAATGATGCGGTTTTAGGTGATCAGAATTCGATAGTGGAGCTTAGTAGGACGCTGGCCTTACTAGAGCAGTTAGAACAAAAGATAGCGCAAGGGCTTGATACGCAGCAAGTTCTCACACGGAACGAGAGAGTTCAGGAAATCCCAGCTGAATATAAAGATGCAGTTGCTGATTATTATCGCCTGTTAAGTGCAGGAAACGATGCTGCTGAGTCCGGCTTGCAGCAGTAGTGGCGAACTCGGTGTAACAAGTATGCGTAAGACAGTAATCTGGTTCGCAGTGTCATGCACCGTATTGGCTTCAATGACGGTAATGGCTCAGCGTTTTGGTAGAGGGG
>DNHK01000100.1 GCA_003485905.1 Gammaproteobacteria bacterium
CATCATTATTTTTTTCACACTGGTCATTCGCCTACTCAATATTGAGCGCCAGCCTCAACATGTCGTAGTGCTGCAGGCCATTTTCATAAATCGGTTCATTATAGTTATCTAGAAAATAGTCTTTTACAACATGCACTACCCTAAAACCGAACCGTTGATAAAATGTCAATTGATAGCCAAAAGTACCGGTACCCAAAACAACCCTGGCAACTTTTCGATTGCCCAGTTCAGCAATTACAAATTCAAGCAAAGCTGCCCCAACGCCTTGACCTTGGATATTCGGTAGTGAAGCTATATTGAATAACTCGATTTCATTGTCAGTGTTCATATTGATTACGCAGGCACCGACAATCTCACCATCTCTATAAGCTCCAAAACAGGTTGCGTCTATTAAATAATCGCGAACCTTCATCTCCGAAGGGTCCGCAAGGAGTAATAAACTTAACGGTATCGATTCGACAGAAATCTCACGACATTTGATCAACGTGCTCTCCAAAGTGAAACCCCAATTAACCCTTCGAGACTCGTCTCAAACGCAGTGCTGGGGATGAATATTCATGGTTTGACCGCCATTATAGTGGCCATTTCAGACGCTAATGGGGCTTCTGATGCACCTCTGATGCACTGGCGAGTTACGAATCAACTCGTGGATCAGGAGACCGTAAATATAACGTCGAACACGGGCTGAAGTAAAACTCCATCGCTTTCTCTTTGACGCGTTGCTGATATCCGTAACCGTTAAGGACCAGTAGCTACGATCCGACCCTAATCGTCGCACGGACGCTCTCAGGCAGATCTAACGACTCATCACAGCCCAGGTGAATTTCTCTCCTTGCCCACAATAGCCAGGCTTCGAGCATAGGGAGCGGCCTGTGCAGACCGCATATTATTGTTGGCGAGCAAGCTCGTTGAGCGCGTCAATAGCTTTATCTGCCAGGTTCTTCTGAACAAAGATATGATCATGGTAATAACCTGCGATTACATTTGCGCTAATACCATGCTCGCCGAGTTTGGTGGCGAATGCGGCCGTCAAACCAACTGCATCGAGGCTAGAATAGACACTAAGTGTGATTCCCTTGAAAACAGACTCATAATGTAGACTTTTCTCATCAGCCTTATTCTTGGGGATCACTAAGGTTAGGCCTTCTAACTCCCTGATCATAGCTATGGGCTCTAAATCCAAGTAATCGCCATATTTCGCCTTTGGGAACGTGCAAAATACATACTCCCCATCGATAAGAGTCGGGGATATAGATGTCACTAGTTTTTGTAAATCTATCTCACCTCTCATAGATGATCCTGTTGGCCAGCGTCGCTTGATAGCATTAATGGTACGCGACAAGCAATCGGTTAAGAAGAGATCGGGGCGGAGTAAAATTAAGGCTATATTTTACCCCGACCCTATTTATCTCTTTATCTTATTTTACCCCGACCCTATTTATCTCTATTTATCTTTATCCAAGTTTGGATCCGCCAATTGGGATGAGCAACCAGGAAAGCAGCGCGCAGTTTAGCGCGACGGTTATCCAGTAAACGAAGCGAAAAAACTGTTTCTTAGATTTATGGCGCAGTTTTTGTTGGGCGACCAAGGCGCCTGGCCAGCCCCCTACCAGTGATAATAAATGCAGGGTGCTTTCGCTTGTACGCCAAGTTCCCTTAGTCGCTGCTGATTTATCTATAGCGTACACGGTAAAAGTGATTATGCTCACCGCCATGTAAAAAGCTAAAACTAAAGGGTCTATTTGGGTAGTCAATACAGAAACACCCATAATGGCGAAAAAAATATAGACTACGATGATCGACCATGACCCATCTGTTTTGTTTCGCGTCATATATTCACTGACCCTCCAAAAATATTGCTGTCATCCTACAGGGCCGACCTTGTCTATCGACGGAGATATTTCATGTTACTAGATGGTTGCTCTCGGGTCACCGACCGCGGTTACTGAAAGCTTTAATGTGAACAAAATTCTGCTACGGAAATCATCACAAGGAGGGTGAGAAGTGTCTACTGAACTAGTGATGATTCAGAGTGTTCGAGCAGCTTGCTGCGGAAAAACGCCTTCAACTGCATGTTAGGTGCCTACCAGTCTTGCCTTCGTCATAACCATTTATACATGACCAATGCATCAACATAACCCAGGCTAGGGTGATTAAACGCCTGTGGCAGTCTACCTACTGTTTCAAATCCGAGATTTCCCCACAGCCTGACCGCTCCCTCATTTGTAGCAGCAACGAAGTTGAATTGCATTGCTTTGTATCCCAGTTTCGTCGCTAACTCTTGCGAGTGTTCACACATGGAGCTAGCCAATCCGCGACCTCGAGCCTGCGAAGACACCATATAACCACAATTGCAAACATGGTCCCCGGGGCCTGCATTGTTGGTTTTGATAAAATAGGTTCCAAGGATGCTGCCTTTCTCCTCAAACACAAATGTTTTTCGAGGGTAGGTCATCCACTCCCATTGAGCTTGTTCTTCGTCAATGTCGGTCGGATATGCATAGGTCTCGCCTAGTCTTGCGATCTCTCGAAAGATCGGCCAGATGCCCTCCCAATCCGCTAATGCTGCTTCCCTGATATTCATTGCATATGTCTCGCGATGGCACCTAACACTCAGTTAAGTCACGTGGACGCTCTGGCGCCTGGGTCGCATAGGCAAGTGACAGGATGCCAGCGACCTTTCCCTCATCTTTAGTGCCATCTCATCGATGAGAATCTTCAACTTTATGCTGCTTGCTGTGCGAACACAACAGG
>DNHK01000024.1 GCA_003485905.1 Gammaproteobacteria bacterium
AGGCCCGATTGCGCCATAACCCCCAGTCGAAGGCATTTGTTCCACAAGCCTCCTTTAGCCCTTAGCGCTTCGGCTTTTTCGCTCAAAAATAACAGGCGCTCCATGCCACGCCGGAACCTAGGGTCATCGGTATTCAACGTCATAGGGAATACCTGCTTGGAAATTTCTGATGTGATATCAAATACTTGATAATCAAACTCAGTAGGATCCATGCCAAAGGCCTGATACAACTTCGGTCGTGAATGATCGCGGACATACATCGTCGAATAAACGGCTAGCAGAAAGAAACGTATCCAGAGCTTGTTGTGACCACGTAATAGTTTGGGATCAGAGCGCATGAGTAACGCGAAGGCTTCACCGTGGGCATACTCATCGTTACACCAACGCTCAAACCAGTTGAAAATGGGATGGAACTGATTTTGTGGGTTGCGCTGCAAATGACGATAAATCGTTATGTAACGTGCATACCCAATTTTTTCTGAGAGATATGTAGCGTAGTAGATAAACTTGGGGCGAAAGTAATGATATTCCTTGGTTTGCTTCAAAACACTGAGGTCTACTGCGACACCCAGCTGCTTGAGCGCTCGATTTATAAAGCCAGCATGCCGCGACTCGTCCCTCGCCATATAGCGCATTAATTTGGAAATATCGGGGTTGTCTACATTCTTCTCAATCTCTTGGTAGAGAACACAGCCGGAATATTCAGAGGTAATGGAGCTGACTAAGAGCTCGAGAAATTCTCGCTTGAGTTCCATGTCGACATCGAGAGACGCTGGATCAAACTCGATACTCTGCTTGAAATGCGCGCGATTTTTATCCTCTTCGAAGTTCGCCATCATCACGTCCCACTCACCACGAACCGAGGAAACATCTAAGGTATTCATAGCCTTATAGTCAGTTCGATAGAATTTCGGTGCTAGCAATCTGTTTTCTAATGCTTGCTGCGTTGAATTGTTTAGTGCCGTTGATGTTGCCATGTGTGCTCCTTTGGCCCCCGAGGCCACGATGGCGTGAGTTAATCACCTTCCTATATTGTACATTCTACACGATATGTCATTATTTTATTACAAAAAGACTTGTCTAGAATATTTTACTTGCGTAGTGTCTTCAAGGGGGAAATTGCTGCCTTTAACCGGGTGGGGGGAAGACAGTTGACCCGCGGCTAATCCCAGGCTGCGGTCAAATCCAACATTTGTGGAGGCTTCACCCATGTGCAGCGATAGTGTAGTAACCCGTGCCGAGAATGAAGTCTCTGGCACTTCCGATGACGAGCTCATCCACCTTGCTTATGTAAGCACACAGACTCGCGAGATGAAGGCAGCCGACCTCATTGGTTTATTAAGAGAGGTCAGAGGATTAAACGAGCATCATAATATCTCGGGGCTACTGCTACACAAAAACCAATCATTTTTTCAGGTCATCGAGGGTAGCCGCTGTCAGGTGCAAAAAACCTTCAATAGCATTATGACCGACCAACGGCATGAGGGCGTGGAAGTGCTTTTTGACGAGCCTGTTGAATCTAGGGAGTTCAGTGACTGGCAAATGGGCTTTTTGGATCTCGATGGCATCGACGTGTCAATGCTCAGGGGCTATTCCAACTTTTTTGACAGTGATGAAGAGCCCAGAGCGTTCCTAAAGGCGCTGAGTCGAGGAGAACGCCTCGCCCTACTTTTCCGAGACCTGGGCTGAATCGAATCGGCGTCGCCCTAAACGAGGACGCCAAATACCAAGCACCACATTGGCGATGGCAACACTCCCCAGCAATAGAATCGAGTAATTGATGGTCTCAAAACTCGTCGCTAACGCAGCCGCTTCTACATCACCACTCAAATACTGCCGAGTCAGACTTGCCTCGCGCTGAATAGGCCCCTGAACCGCAAGCAACGTGCCTTCAAACATCACCACTCCGGTCGCCAGTTTGAGCCAAGCCCAACCCGCGCCGTGAAAAGCAGTAACAGCACCGATAGACAGCAATCCAGAAATCAGCGTCAATGTCAGCGAGGGCAATAAAACCCAGCGGGCCAAGCGATCAACAAGCTCTGTTAGCGCGGCGTAGCCGTCAATATCCTGTGACGGCTCAGGTAACATGACAAACACTATGATTAACGTTAGCAGGGTTCCCAGTAGACCCACGCCACCCAGGGTATGGCAGAACTTTAGGGCTTTACGCACGCTATTCATCCTCTTCCAATGTCAGTATAAAATACGGTTTAAGCACCCGTAATATATCGGGTCAATCGGCTTCGCAACGACGCCGGCAGCAGGCCATTAATGGCGTACCAAGCCTTCGTGTTCCGCCCCAGAATTCGATGGGGCTTACGCTCAATCACCGCTGAAAAAGCCGCCTCTGCGACCTGCTCAACCTGCATGCTGATGGGCATTTTTTCAAGATGACGAGTGTCTAGTGAGTGCCCCATTGCGGTGTTAATGGGTGGCGGCTTTAAACAAGTGACATGAATATCGTGATTCTGCCATTCAATCGCGAGTGCCTGAGTCAAGCCATCGACATAGAATTTACTAGCGCTATAAACAGCCAGCCAGGGGATACCATGAATGCTACTGGCAGAACATAAGTTAAGCACCACTGAATCTAGTGTATCTCTTAGGTAAGGAAACGCCAGATGCGAAACTGTGGTGAGACCGCTAACGTTGACTGAAATCATAGCGTTGATGCTAGCC
>DNHK01000356.1 GCA_003485905.1 Gammaproteobacteria bacterium
CGTGCCTGCATCACAGCCAATCAACAAGGCGCCAGGCATACTCATTTTAGGTAGCGAGTTTAGACCACCTTTGGTAATTGCCCGTGCGCCATAAGAATTCCGCTTACCCCCTTCTAGGTATTTCGCGATGCGAGGATGATGCTTGAATCTTTGAAACTCATCATAGGGACTTAAATTAGGGTTACTATAATTGAGGTCGACGACAAGTCCGACAGCCACCTGATTATTATTCGCGTGATACAGAAAAGCTCCCCCTAATCCGTCGCTTTCACTTAGTGGCCAGCCCACACCATGCACGACCAACCCCGGTTCATGCTTTTGCGGATCGATATCCCACAATTCCTTTAGCCCAAGCCCATAATGCTGAGCGTCACACTCAGCGTCCAAGCCAAATTTTTCAATCAACTGTTTTCCCAAGTGCCCGCGACACCCTTCGGCAAATAAAGTGTATTTTGCATGTAATTCAATTCCCGGTTCAAAGCTGGCTTTTTCAGAGCCATTGGCGGCTCGCCCCATATCTCCCGTAGCGACTCCCTTAACGCTGCCGCCCTCATCATAAAGAACTTCGGCGGCTGTAAACCCGGGAAAAATATCAACTCCTAGCGTCTCAGCTTGCTCAGCTAACCAACGACAAATATTCCCCAAACTCACAATATAGTTTCCGGAGTTGTGCATCGACTTAGGCACAAACAAATTTGGTATTTTTACGCCGCCTTTATCGCTGGTATAAAAATACATTTCATCGCGAGTTACGCGTGTGTTTACCGGGGCTCCTTTTTGTCTCCAGTCATGCTCTAACTCATCAAGAGCCCTTGTTTCAAAGACGGCGCCCGACACAATATGCGCACCGACCTCCGAGCCTTTCTCGACTACGCACACCGTGATTTCGATTTCTTTTTGTTGCGCGAGTTGACGTAATTTTATTGCAGCAGACAAGCCTGCCGGCCCCGCGCCGACCACCACCACATCATAATCCATCGATTCCCTCTGCATGCAGTGACTCCTTTAAGAGTGCCGATAAAAGCTATGCCGCAAGTAGCTTCTCAAGCTCTGGTAAAACATCAAATAAATCACCAATTAATCCATAATCAGCTACTTGAAAAATTGGTGCCTCGGGATCCGTGTTAATCGCAACAATCACCTTGGAATCCTTCATACCCGCCAAATGTTGAATTGCACCCGAGATACCTACTGCAATGTAGAGATCTGGCGCCACCATCTTGCCGGTTTGCCCCACCTGCATATCGTTGGGAACGTAACCAGCATCAACTGCTGCGCGTGATGCACCTACCGCTGCTCCCAATTGATCTGCAAGCCTATAAATAAGATCAAAATTCTCGGTGCTGCCTAGTGCCCTCCCGCCCGATATCACTATGTTCGCAGCCGTCAGTTCCGGACGCTCAGACTTAGTAACCTGCTCTGCTTCAAACGTGGAAATCTTTTGATCAACCACCTGCTGAAGCATCTCGATTGGTGCACTACCCCCTACGGAATTAGCAGGTTCAAAAGCCGTTGCCCGTACAGTTAAAACTTTCACAGGATCGCTACTCTGCACCGTTGCTATAGCGCTGCCCGCGTAAATGGGTCGCTTAAACGTGTCGTTACTTTCTACCGACAACACATCAGAAATCATTCCCACATCCAATAGTGCTGCAACTCGAGGCATTATGTTCTTACCCGTCGTGGTCGCAGGCGCCATAATGTGAGTGTAGCCCTCGGCAACTTCCAGAATTAATGCGGCAACATTCTCAGCAAGCATATGATCGTAAACTGCATGATCCGCATGTAGCACCTTACTTACACCGTCAATTTGACTAACTGCTTTTGCGACTGAATCACTACCACAGCCAGCGACAAAAACGTCAATGTCAGTGCTAATACTCTGCGCCGCAGTTATTGTATTAAGCGTTGCTCCCGCTAATAAAATATTAATATGGTCCGCTACTACTAAAACTTTCATCCTTGCCCCCTATATAACTTTTGCTTCATTTCGAAGTTTATCGACAAGTTCCGAGGAAGACTCAACGATGACACCCGCTGTTCGCTCAGCTGGAGGCTCTACCTTCAACACTTTAATCGTCGATTTTAATTCCACCCCTAATTCAGCCGGGGTAAGAATATCCGTTTGCTTTTTCTTAGCCTTCATAATATTCGGCAGTGAGGCATATCGAGGCTCATTCAAACGTAAATCGGTGGTCACTATTGCTGGTATAACAAGCGCGACGGTCTGTAAACCCCCATCAACTTCACGGGTTACATGAGCTTTGCCATCGGTAATTCTTAGCTCGGATGCAAAAGTCCCCTGCGGCATACCCGTTAAAGCCGCCAACATTTGGCCAGTCTGATTATTGTCATCGTCGATAGCTTGCTTACCTAAAATTACTAGCTCAGGTGCTTCTTTTTCAACAACCGCTTTTAATATTTTGGCGACCGACAATGGTTGGGCTTGTTCACTCGTTTCCACCAAAATTGCTCGATCCGCACCTAAAGCCAACGCAGCTCGTAGCTGTTCCTGACAAACAGCCTCCCCAACTGATACAGCGACTACCTCTTCTGCGACACCTGCCTCTTTAAGCCGTACAGCCTCTTCCACTGCGATCTCACAAAATGGGTTCATCGACATTTTAGTATTCGCCAAATCAATACCTGATTGATCAGGCTTAACGCGGACTTTAACGTTGAAATCTACTACCCGCTTTATAGGCACTAAAACTTTCATTTAACTATTACCATATTTACCACTTTATCTATCAATTTTTACTTAACTAAGAACGCGTTTAAGACTGTTCCCACAAGACTTCGGGAATTGCCATATCTTTGGCCAGCCACCGGGCGCTTACAAACGCGACATCCGAGAGTCTATTTAGATACTTAAAAGAATGCTCATTTACCTCTTCGGTTTCATTTAACTCGCTCAAGCAACGCTCAGCGCGGCGGGCAACTGTTCTAACCACATGGCAGGCCGACAACACGTTGGTACCTCCAGGTAATATAAAATTCACCAATGGGTCTAAATCCGCGTTCAATTCTTCTAGCAATTGCTCTAGCCGCACCCAGTGCTCTTTAGTGATAACTAGAACCGGATTCTCGGTTGAAGACATAGCCAATTCTCCACCAAGATCGAATAAATCATGTTGAATCCTTAAAAAGTCTGTCGATAGACGATTCTCAGCAGGGAGCACCGCAATAAATACTCCAACAAAGCTATTTAGCTCGTCGATAGTGCCAATCGCTTGAATGCGAGCAGCATGCTTTGACACCCTGCTTCCGTCCGCCAAGCCCGTCGTACCATCGTCACCGGTGCGAGTTGTGATCTTTGATAATCTGTTACCCATTACTTGTCACTATCTAGTCTACTATCCCGACAGAACTCTGCCTTATTAGCGCTCATTCCGTCAATTTTCCCACGAACTAAATAAAAGCCCTTTAGCGTTCCCACAATGCTGCGATACCTTGCCCGCCACCTATACACAATGAAGTCACCGCATACTTACTTTGTGTTCGTTGAAGCTCATAAAGGCCCTTCACGGTAATTATTGCTCCAGTCGCACCTATAGGATGCCCAATCGATACACCGCTTCCGTTTGGATTTATTTTTGCCGGATCTATTTTCAAATCTCTAGCCACTGCTAACGCTTGAGCCGCGAATGCTTCGTTGACCTCCCACACATCAATATCGTCAACATTAAGGCCGTTTCTTTCTAATAGCTGTTGAGATGCCGGCACCGGTCCAATCCCCATATATTTAGGATCGACGCCAACCACGTTGTAGTCGACTAGCCTCGCCAGCGGCTTTATACCCGCTTTAGTCGCTGCGGCACGCTCCATCAAAACAACTGCCGCTGCACCATCGTTTAATCCTGATGCATTACCTGCTGTCACCGTGCCGTCTTCTTTAAATACGGTTCGCAATTTTGCTAATCCTTCTGCACTTATGTCGTCACGCACATGTTCGTCGGTATCAAATATCGAGGTGCCTTTGCGCGACTTCAGCTCAATCGGAAGTATCTGTTCTTTAAAATAGCCATTGTTGATTGCAGTCATCGCACGTCGATGACCTTCCAACGCCAACGCATCTTGGTCTTCGCGAGATACCTTCCACTTTTCGGCAATGTTTTCTGCCGTTATCCCCATATGCACTTTTTCCATTGGGCAATGCAGCGCAGCAACCATCATATCCACTAATTTCCCATCACCCATTCGCAACCCGAAACGCGCGCCGCTGGCCAGATAACCAGCTCGAGACATAGATTCTGCCCCACCGGCAACAGCAGCTTCACAATAACCGAGCTGAATTTGCTGCGCTGCGGTTACGATTGCTTGCAAGCCACTACCGCACAAGCGATTCACTGTAAGAGAAGGGGTTTCCTTTGGTAAGCCTGCCCTCAAAGCTGCGACGCGCGCCATATACATATCCTCAGCTTCAGTATGCACAACGCTGCCAATCACACAGTGCTGTATATCTTTGCTGGTTAATCCCGAGCGCTTTACTGCATCAGCAATTACCAGTGCAGCCAAATCCGCAGGGGGATGATTTTTAAGGCTCCCACCGAAATCACCTACTGCGGTGCGCACCGCGCTTACGGCTACAACTTCATTGATACTCATCTTCTAACTCCTAACTTAATCTCACGCTTTTCGGCAATACTGACTGCCAGCTATAAAAATCAGGGCTAACACCCCCAAGTGAACAGTATGGCGCAGCATCCATTATTGCCGCAAATCCTTTCGGTGAATTAACTCCAGCGCGCCAAATAATATTTACGCCAAATGCCAAAAACTACCAGTGTGAGATTTGTATTCGACGATGACAGTTAAAACAATGCCAAGGCCGCGACAAACACCACCCCTGTATATAACAACGCGATCACGCAATAACCCATTATGTCTCGGATATGCAAGCCAGCGATAGCCAGCAACGGGATGGCAAATAATGGTTGAATCATATTGGTCCATTGATCACCCCAGGCTACCGCCATGACCACCCGTGGCATATCTGCGCCCAACGCCAAGGCCGCATTCACAACAATAGGTCCCTGCACCGCCCACTGCCCACCGCCCGATGGAATAAATATATTTAGAACCCCTGCAGACACAAATGAAAAGATCGGTAAGGATTCAGCGCTAGCAATAGACACAAAAAAGTCCACCACCATAGCTCCAAGGCCAGATGCCGCCATCACGCCCATCAGCCCGGCGTAGAGTGGATACTGAATTAAAAATGGACCAATTACCTTTGCAGCATCCGTTAATAACTCCAAATACTCTTTAGGTGATCTGGATAGAGCTAAACCAGCGAGCAAGAACATAAAGTTCAAAATATCTAAGTTCAAGCTACCGCCATCGCGAATAAAAAATACACCCAAGTACGCCACACCCAAGAGCACCAAAAAGACATTTAAGCCTCGGGAGTTTTCTATACGCTCAGCAGGACTACCCTTGCTGTGCACGACTGCGTCTGCGCCTTGGCCGGAACCTAAAGACGAATGATCTGATTGATCAGAGTCCAGATGATCAGGCAATGGATTGCAATCGGAAATGGAAGGAGCTTGGCTCGCCATAACAAACGGTAGCGTTAATAGAATCAAAAATGCCACAGCCATGTTAATCGGTGAAAAAATTGTCGCTGCCACAGGAATCATACCAATAGTTCCTTCCAAAAAATGACTCGGCGTATTCACCACCAAAGGGATCGATCCCGATAACCCTTGGTGCCAGACAACAAAACCCGCATAGCTCGAAGCCACTAACAGGGGATAATGTAC
>DNHK01000338.1 GCA_003485905.1 Gammaproteobacteria bacterium
ACTTGATGTTATTTCCAAGTGCTCGAGGATGAGCTGTTTTCTTACATCCTTCCTGACCTGCATATTTCAACTTCCCGAAAAAATTTTACTATGATACTACTAGTGTAAAGCAGACAATCGAAAGAACACACAGTCTATGGACATTGACCTAGCCACCGTTACTATCTTTTTCGTCGGCACAGCACTGGGCGCCCTCCTCGCTTGGGTTTTCATCAGTAGACTAAAAGATAGCGAGATTACTGAGGCTAGAATAGAGAATGCTACGCTTAAAGCAAAAGGGTCTAGCTTCGAGAATCAGATCACAGAACTCCAAAGCGCGCGCGAGGCGCTTGTTGCCCAATTCCAGGTGACGAGCAATGAAATTTTAGAAAAAGCTCAAGAATCTTTTTTAAAGCGAGCCGATGAGCGCTTCAAGCAATCGGAGCAATCCAGTGAGGAGAAAATTAAAGCGCTTCTCAACCCCGTCGGTGAGAAACTAAAAAATTATGAAGAGCAAGTTACGTCTCTTGAGAAAATGCGTGTTGATTCTTTTGGAGAACTGAAAGGCCTAATCAACTCAATGAGAGAAGGTCAGGAGGCCGTAAGGCGCGAGGCACAGCGGCTTGGTAATTCTTTAACGAATGCCCCAAAAGCACGAGGGAGATGGGGTGAGCAACAACTAAAGAATGTTTTAGAGTATTGCGGCCTAGCACAACATACAGATTTTCAACTGGAAGCCTCGATTAATACCGATGAGGGTCGGCTAAGGCCAGATGCCATCGTTAAGATTCCTGGCGGAAAGCTTTTGGTGATAGACGCCAAAGTTTCACTCAATGATTACCAAAGCGCATTTGAAGCAACAGATGATGAGACTCGAAATGCTGCATTAGCGGCTCACGTCACATCTATGCGCAACCATGTTAAACAGCTTGGTGCCAAGGCCTATCAAACACAATTCGAAGAGGCCCCAGACTATGTGGTTATGTTCGTCCCTGGCGAACACTTTGTTGCTGCAGCTCTGGAACAAGATCCAGATCTTTGGGACTTCGCGTTCGAAAAGAATGTGCTGCTAGCCACTCCTACTAACCTTGTCGCTATAGCAAGAACCGTTGCACAAGTATGGAGACAGGACAGTCTCGCGAAAGAAGCGCAAGAAATTGGCAGAATGGGAACTGAGCTGTACGAGCGACTTTCGGTTGCAGCGGATCACTTGAAGAAAGTTGGTTCCGGTCTTAACACAGCAGTAAACAGTTACAACAAATTCGTCGGCTCCTTCGAAAGAAACGTGCTGTCTTCAGGAAGACGACTCTCAGAGAAAGGAATTGAGATCGGGAATAGAGAGATCGATGAAGTCCCATCTCTTGAATCAATACCCAGATACGCTGAAGATGCGAATGATTGAACTATGTTTAGCTTTTTAAACCGATCAGGATTAAAAAAATGGCTCTAGCCCTATCCTATACCCGAGCCACGACCTACTCTCTGGCTGCTCAGCACAACTCTCGAACGCTCTTCTCAAATTTAAAACTCGAATACTGTAAAGAAGACGATAAACCTCAAGAGGTTTTAAGAGAAATTACGGTGAAACTGTCCGTAGAAACGGACTTGCTCGTGGAAGAGGTTTGGAGAATTAGCCAGCTAAGCCCAGGAGAATCTATAGTCCTGCAAGAACGAAAACTTCGCCTGGATACAGACTACCTATTTCGACTCTCCGACCCCAGCATGCTCAAGTTTACCTTCGTTGTAGAGCAGGCGGGACGCACGGAACCTGCAGAGCAGCTAGCCGAAATTGTCGAAGTTTTACCAGCTAACTTCTGGGGCGGTGAAAGTAGAGAGCCCGAACTACTGGCAGCTTTTGTAAAACCCAATGGTAGATACGTCGAATCGTTAGTCAAAAAAAGTTCTGTTCTTCTGGCAAACAATGATGCCGGCTTCGTAAATGGCTATCAGTCAAATACACGAGAGCAGCCTTACCTGATGGCTTCAGCACTATGGAGCACCATTCAGAGAGAGGAAATATCGTACGTATCACCGCCCCCCAGTTTCGCGCTTATTGGACAACCCATTCGACTCGCCTCAGAGATGAGCAGTAGCAGGATAGGCGCTTGCCTTGATATGTCGGTACTGTTTGCCAGCTGTCTAGAATGTATGGGACTGAATACGGTTATCGCGTTGACCAAAGGGCACGCAATGGTTGGAGTCTGGTTAGTCAACTCTAGATTTCCTCTGTTAACAAATGATGATCCAATGGAACTTCGAAAACGCGTCGATAGCCGCGATCTGATTCTCTTCGAATCCACTATGGCTTGCGCCAATGCAAACGCCACATTTAGACAGGCCAGCGACCAAGCGCGCGACTTGATTAGCGAGAGCAATGAACAGGAATTCGTCTACGTCATTGATATCGCGCAAGCTCGGGACAGGTCTGTACGCCCTATTCCTACTGTTGAGGATGAACGAGTAGAGCAGGAAGCCGTTCAGGAACAGCTCGACTCACTCGACCTACCGCCACCCCTGCCCCCAGTTAGAAAGGCAGAACAGCAAATTGAAGAGACGCCAGAAACACGAATCGATACTTGGCAGCGACGCTTACTTGACCTAACACGTAGAAACTCTCTTTTGTCTTTTAGGGATAACTCGAGTGGAATCAGAATCTTCTGCCCTGATCTAGGCAGAATGGAAGACCATCTGGCAGACGGCACGACATTTACTTTTTTATCCTCAGAAGAGAGTCCAGAAAACAACAGAGAAACCAGTAGAGAATCCTTCAGACTCAGTACCGGTAACGACCTCCATAAATCATTTGCCTTAAATAAGCTCGATAACTCGGTTCTCCTAGCTAATATGACTGGTAAGAAGTTAGCGAACACCGAGGTTAATCTATTTAGAAAAGCAAAAAATGATCTTGAGGAAGGCGGAGCCAATACACTTTTTATTGCTATTGGGATGCTCTCTTGGAAAGAAAACCCAAAGGACGAAAAATCTTTCAAAGCACCTTTGATACTGCTGCCTGTGCAGCTAACACGGAGAAGTGCCGGCGCTAGGGTAAGACTAAGGCAACTTCCTGACGAAGAACCACTCTTTAACCTTACGCTAATTGAATTTTTACAATCAGATTATGAGATCGATCTGAGCGAATTCAGAGAGGAATTGCCACAAGATGAATCCGGCGTGG
>DNHK01000420.1 GCA_003485905.1 Gammaproteobacteria bacterium
AACATGGGGTGTTTCGAGTACATGAAACACCGGAGCCAATAAAAGTGGCAGAGGCCAGAAGAATACTTGGTCTGTTCGGTTTTCGGTTACGTGAATCCGAAATACCTGAAAGTAGCGCCTACGCAGAAGTGTTGGCCAGTATGGTCGGTCATGAACAAGAGCGATTCTTTCAGTCTTTATTGTTGCGTAGTATGAAGCAAGCGCGTTACGCGACGGAAAATGCAGGACACTATGCTTTAGGTTTTGATTCTTACACGCACTTTACCTCGCCGATCAGGCGATATACAGATCTGCATGTGCATCGAGAGTTGCGCGCTATTCTGACCAAAAAACCCAACCAGTCAACCTTTTCGGCGGAGGCGATTGGTGACCAAACGTCTATGACCGAGCGTCGTGCCGAAGATGCAACGCGTGCTGCAGTTCAGTGGTTAAAAACTGAATACATGACCTACAGAATTGGCGATGTATTTACAGGAACCGTTAGTTCGGTTACTGATTTTGGAGTGTTTGTCGAGTTAGATGATTTGTACATCGATGGGCTGGTTCATGTAACCAATATGGGGAATGATTTCTGGGTGTTCGATGTCAATTTTAGAACTTTAACTGGCGAGCGATCCGGAAAGGTTTATCGATTGGGGAGTTCAGTCGAGGTTGTTGTTACTCGGGCAGATTTGGAGAAGGCTAGGATTGATTTCGATTTTGTCGGCGTTAAGCAGGAAAAGCGGCAGGGCAATAGAAAAAGCAATGGGAAGAGCAATGGGAAGAGAAGTAAAAGTAAGAGCAAAAGTGGAAAGCACAAAAAGAATAAACAAGATAAACGCTAGCGCAGACTATCGTTAGCGTTTGTAAATAATAGAAATGGCAAAAAATAGATCACAAGAAGTAGTGGTGTACGGTGTTCACGCTGTGAAAGGATTACTCGACGCAGCTCCCGAGCGCGTGCTTGAATTATTTATAAGTAATGAACAAGGTGATAACTTGTCTGGCTTGTTGGCTAGCGCTCAAGCGGTTGGCATTAAGGTTCAAACCACCACTAAGGGACACCTTAATGATTGGAGTGGGGATCAAACCCATCAAGGCGTTTTGGCTAGGGTAAAGCCAGCTCCAGAGTTTGGTGAACGCGATTTAAAAGTATTTCTAAATACCGCGCTGGCAGCAAATCAAGTGCCGGTGTTTTTGGCATTAGATCATATTCAGGACCCACACAACTTAGGCGCCTGTATACGTACAGCCGAAGCCGCGGGTGTTGACGGTGTTATTGTATCTAAGAATCAAACAGCCCCACTTACTGAGGTGGCTCGCAAGGTAGCAAGCGGTGCCGCAGAAACTTTACCTATTTATCGAGTGGCTAACTTAGTTCGTGCGCTCGAGCAGCTTAAAAAAGAGGGTGTCTGGGTGTTGGGCAGCTCCGATAAAGCAGATCAGAATATTTATCAATCTAAACTGCAAGGTGCTTTGTGCTTTGTTATGGGCTCAGAAGGAACTGGGCTTAAATCGCTCACAGCGCAAGTTTGTGATGAGATGATTAGCATCCCGATGCGGGGCTCTGTATCCAGTGTGAACGTTTCGGTAGCTACGGGGATAGTGCTGTTTGAGTGGCTTAGACAATCTGGCTTATCTAGCTCCAACTAGCTCTGGTGACGTGTATTCCGATTCGCAATGTTATTATTAAGCGAATTATTCATAGCAATTTAAAATGAGTTGGTGAGTGGCCGGTAACGTAGAAATTCCAGAATTAGTGCAGGAGCTGGCGAAGCGTTGTCTAGCGAAAAAAGTGCGAGTGGTGACCGCCGAATCTTGTACCGGTGGCATGGTGTCTGCTGCGCTAACTTCATTGGCTGGTAGTTCTTCCTGGTTCGATAGAGCGTATATCACGTATTCCAATCAGGCAAAGCAAGAATGTTTGGGAGTGCCTGAGGCTTTGATTACGATGCATGGAGCGGTTAGTGAGCCGGTTGCTCGTGTAATGGCTAGTGGTGCGATTGCAGCAAGTGATGCTGATATTAGTGTTGCGATCACGGGCATTGCTGGCCCGGATGGTGGCAGCGAGGAAAAACCTGTCGGCACCGTTTGGTTTGCGCTTCAGACCGTTGATGAATTAATTTCTGTTTGTGAAGTTTTTTCTGGAAAACGCGATGAGGTGCGCGAGGCTGCGACGCTTTACGCGATAAGTTTTATGCTTAAGGGGCTGAAACCATTGAGTTAAAAGCAAGCGCTTGAAGTCTTTTTAGCCTTTTTATACAAAAAACTTGTGTCTATGCAAAATGAGTGGTTAAATAAAACCACTGTATGAATAAACAGTAATTACTGTATAAGTTTTATTTAATAGATTTTCTCGGAGACGAACAATGGATGATGCAAAACAAAAAGCCCTCGATGCAGCACTAACGCAAATAGAACGCCAGTTTGGTAAGGGCGCTGTAATGCGTATGGGAGATGAGGGCACGGTCAAGGATGTACTATCTGTTTCAACTGGTTCTATAGGATTAGACGCTGCTTTAGGTATAGGAGGATTGCC
>DNHK01000324.1 GCA_003485905.1 Gammaproteobacteria bacterium
GGCTCGCTGGGCTAATGTTTCGTCGAAACGTGATTTTTATATTGATGTCGCTCGAGGTGATGCTGAACTCTGCAGGCTTAGCATTTGTCGCCGCAGGTACAGCCTGGGCGCAAGCTGATGGTCAGGTAATGTTTATGTTAATACTTGCGGTCGCTGCCGCAGAAGTATCGGTAGGTTTAGGTTTGGTTCTACAAGTGCATAAACGCTTTAAGACCTTAGATATGGATCAAGCGCACAAGCTGAACGGATGAGGTTAAGTATTTAATGTTACAAAATATCTGGCTAATCCCACTCTTTCCTTTCGTCAGCTCAGTACTATTAATACTGACTGCCGGTCAATTACCACGACGCTTAATAGCGATTATGGGGGCGGGTTCGGTTGGGCTGTCGGCACTCGTGGTGCTAGCAGTTGGTATGCAGTTCATGGAATCTCAAACGCCATACACGCTCACACTCTGGGTTTGGATGCAGATCGGAAACTTTGCCCCCGGTTTCTCATTTTATGTAGACCAACTTACCGTTGTAATGATGTCAGTAATTACTGGCGTTGGCTTTTTGATCCATCTTTATTCGACTGAGTTTATGGATGACGATAGCGATTACAGCCGCTATTTCGCCTACATGAACATGTTTGTTGCTGCGATGCTGATTCTGGTACTCGCGGATAACCTATTGCTTCTGTATCTCGGCTGGGAAGGCGTAGGTGTATGCAGTTATCTATTGGTTGGCTTCTGGTATAAAGATCCGGTCAACGGCGCAGCTTCTCGCAAAGCATTCGTTATTACCCGAGTTGGCGATACCGCGATGGCCTTGGGACTGTTTTTACTGTTCACAGAACTAGGGACATTACAAATTCAACCGATGTTGGATGCTGCAAATAGTCGATGGGTAACCGGCGACACGATTCCGGCAATAGCGGCATTATTGTTGTTAGGCGGCGCAGTCGGAAAGTCCGCTCAATTACCACTACACACATGGTTACCTGACGCGATGGCAGGCCCAACACCCGTTAGTGCGTTGATCCACGCTGCGACGATGGTAACAGCTGGTGTATACCTCATTGCCCGAACGCATGGCCTTTTTCTATTAGCGCCAGACGTTCTAATGTTGGTAGCGTTAGTCGGCCTGTTCACGCTTTTATTGGCTGCGTTCACAGCATTGAATCAAACTGATATCAAACGAATTCTAGCCTACTCTACTATTAGTCAAATCGGCTATATGTTTCTAGCGTTAGGCGTTGGCGCCTGGAGCGCAGGTATTTTTCATCTAATGACTCATGCATTTTTCAAGGCGCTATTGTTTCTTGGCGCAGGTGCAGTTGTTCATTGTCTACACCATGAGCAGAACATATTCAAAATGGGAGGCTTGCGAACTAAGCTACCAGTAGTGTTTTGGAGCTTTCTGATTGGATCAGCAGCACTCGCCGCATTACCATTTACTTCCGGTTTTTTCAGTAAGGACCAAATTCTTCTCTCAGCATTTGAGCTGCATGGGTCTACAGGCATCAGTACATGGGTCGGTCCATGGTTATGGGCTGGTGGCTTGGTTGGCGCTATAGTGACTGCAATTTACAGCTTCCGCCTCGTGTTCATAGTATTTTATGGTGAAGCCAAAACTGAACCCGATCGACAGCCTGGATGGCGCATGGCCGGCCCACTAAGCTTATTATGCGTATTATCCTTGATCGGTGGCTATTTCGTTTTGCCATTAGAAAGTGTGTTCCCCGCTGCTGCTGAACATCATGTAAGTCACCTAATCGAGGGGATTTCCATATCGATTCCATTAATCGGCGTGTTTATAGCCTGGCTTGTTTACTACAAACGTAGCCTACCGGTAGAAGGGTTCACCGAATCGGGTTTCGGTAAAGCTCTACGTAACTTTTGGTACAGTGGCTGGGCTATGGACAAGCTTTACGACACCCTACTAGTTAATCCATACACAGGAACCGCAAATGCGATGCGCGGAGAATGGCTAGATAAAATTTACCACGGTGTCGTATCACTCTGCCAGGGCTTACATGCCTTGTTGAGCAAGTCTCAAGGCGGGAAAATGCGCTGGTATGCCACCAGCATGGTCTTCGGCCTGATCGTTTTGGTTACCTTAGTAGGATGGGCGAGCTAATGTTGTTGTTAAATCTTATCCTCATATTACTTATTGGCGGTGCGATTGCTTGGTGGTCCGAACGTTTAGGTACACACCTACCAAGATTGATTGCAGTATTCGTCGTTTTAATTGATCTAGCGTATCTGTTGAATTATCTGGCTGGTATCCCGCTAGAACAACTATCTGTGGTACCCGACGCGGCAGACCCTTCCAGTTGGCTTTTAGCTTATCAGCTAGATTGGATTCCGCGTTTTGGAATCAGCTTTCAGTTAGCAATGGATGGGCTCAGTCTGGTTCTGATTTTATTAACTCTAGTGCTCGGTGTGATTGCTATCATTTCTTCGTGGAATGAGAAGAACGACCGGCAGGGATTTTTTCAAGCCAATATTCTATGGACTCTTGCTGGAGTAATTGGTGTATTCCTAGCGATGGATCTATTCCTGTTCTTCCTATTCTGGGAAGTAATGCTGGTTCCAATGTATCTGCTAATCGCAATTTGGGGCCACGAAGGCAAAGCCTACGCGTCGATGAAGTTTTTTATATTCACGCAATTCAGTGGGCTACTAATGCTATTAGCCATCCTTGTGCTTGCGATACTGCATCACAATGCCACCGGCATATATAGCTTTAGCTATTTTGATTTACTCGCCACACCAATTGAAAGCGGTATGGCACACTGGCTAATGCTTGGGTTTTTTATAGCCTTCGTTGTCAAGCTACCAGGGTTTCCATTTCATACTTGGTTGCCCGATGCCCACACGCAAGCCCCTACCGCTGGTAGCGTAATCCTTGCTGGTATTTTGCTTAAGACTGGTGCGTACGGACTGATTCGTTTCACAGTTCCGCTATTTCCTGAAGCCGCACTAGATTTTGCTCCGACGGCTATGTTCCTTGGTGTTGCAGGCGTAATTTACGGTGCGGTGCTGGCGTTTTCCCAATCTGACTTTAAACGTCTCGTCGCATACAGCAGTGTTAGCCATATGGGGTTTGTATTGTTGGGAGTATTTGCCTGGAATTCCTTAGCCTTGCAAGGAGCCGTCATGCAAATGGTCGCTCACGGATTTAGTACCGCGGCACTGTTTATGATTGCCGGTGCACTACAGCAACGGTTACATACAAGAGATATGAGTAAAATGGGCGGCCTATGGCATCACATGCCTCGCATGGGAGCAGTAGCTCTATTTTTCGCATTAGCCTCACTTGGTATGCCCGGCGTCGGCAATTTTGTGGCAGAGTTTTTAGTGCTGCTAGGACTGTTTGCAGTTAATCCTTGGATGACCGCAGCTGCCGCATTAGGACTTATTACCGCTGCCGTCTATTCACTAATAATGATGCAGCGCGCCTTTTATGGAAAACCAGATACAGATCTCGTCGTCACGGATTTCGCCTGGCTTGAAATGACCGCTATGGCGATCATGATCGTTGCACTGGTATGGCTTGGACTTTATCCGCAACCAGTGTTTGATATGGTGCAACCCGTGCTAGATAGTTTGTCCAATGTAGTTAGTAGCACTTCAGCCGCGGTAGGAGCACAATAATGGAGACTGGAATTCAAGCACTATTAGCTCCCCTAGTCGTATCAATTGTTGCGCTTGTATTGATGATGCAAATTGCATTTAAGCGCCACGCGACATTTTCTTGGTTACTCGGTTGCAGCGGATTTATCCTAGCCCTTCTGGCCCTAAAACCGATGGCCGAAATTACACCGCAAACGGTGACACCACTATTGGTGTCAGATCAATACAGCGTCTTTTTTAGCGCGTTGATCCTATTAACAGGCCTAATTACTACCTTATTAGCAAAAGACTATTTAAAGAACCGTACGGGCGAAAACGAAGAGTTTTATCTACTGCTTTTATTGTCCTCCCTAGGTGCTTTAATTTTAGTTTCTGCAACTCACGTCGCCTCTTTTTTACTGGGCATGGAGTTACTGGGCGTAGCCCTTTACGCGCTGATTGCTTACCCAGAACGCGGCAAACTGCCCTTAGAGGCTGCGATTAAATACTTGATACTATCAGGAGCCGCCTCCGCGATATTATTGTTCGGTTTCGCTCTAATCTATGCCGTTCTAGGAACGCTTTCTTTTGCCGGAATTGGGCAAGCCTTGAACAGTACAATAGCCGAAGACCAGCAGTTGTTGTTTCTTATGGGAACAGCAATGATCTTTACTGGTATCGGCTTTAAATTGTCACTTGTACCTTTTCATATGTGGACGCCAGATGTTTATCAAGGCTCGCTAGCGCCCGTTACCGGATTTTTAGCGACTATATCTAAAGGCGCTATTTTTGCCGCTCTACTCAGATTGTTTATTGATGCTGAGCTCTACCAGCATCAAGCTCTAATGCTAAGCCTATCTGCGTTGGCAATCGCATCGATGTTGGTGGGTAATCTACTAGCCTTAAGGCAAGATAATCTCAAGCGGATTCTCGCATACTCTTCAATAGCCCATATTGGCTATCTGCTTATCACGCTAATTGTATATGGTGTTTTACAACAACCTGGACTAGCAGTAGAAGCGGCAACTTTCTACCTAACCGCGTACATCGTCACGTCGTTGGCAGCGTTTTCACTGTTAAGTATTATTTCTAGTAACACCAAAGACACCGAACTTGACGATATCAGTCAAATTCAAGGCCTGTTTTGGCGTCAGCCGATCTTAGCGCTAATGCTAATGGTCGCGCTTCTCTCACTGGCCGGAATTCCGCTAACTGCTGGGTTTATTGGGAAATTTTACATATTTACTGCAGGAATCGAAGGTAGCCTATGGGTGTTACTAGCTGCGCTAGTAATTGGTAGTGGCATTAGCATTTATTATTATCTCCGCATTATCTTTCAAATGACTATGAAAGTGCCGGTTAGTGAATCAGCTTCCTCTGCGCTGGACCCAGTAACAACCCCACTGTCGCTAGTATCAAAATTTGTGGTCTGTTTGTTGATATTCATGATGTTATATCTAGGTGTATTGCCACAAACATTAATGCAGTATTTAGGCGGATTGTCTTTGTAGATTAGCGGAACTATTTGCCGCAATATATACGGTAGCCAAACCGTATATACACAAAGAATAACGAGATTTATCGCGAGAAAGAGGAAACCACCAGACATGCTACGTTCAGTTGATATGCAAGACTACATGTTGCGTAACCCACCCACAGTTAAAACTGACGACAATCTTTTCGATGCTATCCATATTATTCTAGCTTCTAGAATATCAGGGGTATGTGTTATCGATGGCAGCAGCAGATTGGTTGGGATGCTTTCAGAAATGGACTGCTTAAAAGGAATCTTGAGTTCTGTTTATAATGAATTGCCAGCTGGAAGCGTTGAGGAATTCATGTCCAGCGAAGTAGTGACGGTTTCTCTGCACGATAATATTGTTGATGTGGCAAGCGACATGCTTAAACATAAACAGAGACGTCGACCAGTATTAGATCAGAATGGAACCTTGATTGGACAGGTGTCGTGTCGACAATTACTTCGAGCAGCAAAGGAATTTGCTCTTCCTGAAGATCCTACCGAGTATTAGCCTAACTGCAGTTTCTCAATAACCCACCAGGAATCAAGCACAGACACTTGATTCTTAGCGACTAACCACCCGTCGGTAGTTTCGCTTGGTTTGTCGGATTGAAATTCATTATTCGCACGCTTAATCGGCGGAAACTCGATGCGCTTGTCACTTGATTCTTAAATACAACTTTTCTTATGCCTCCTAAGCCCACCATGATAAGATAAGTGCGCGAGTTGTAATCGCAAAACCAGCTGTACACATGGTCTCTTAAACATACTTTGAGGATTAAAATATGAATGTTGGAAAAATCTTACTAATTGTCTTACTAGTAATTTCTGTAGCATCCGCGTTCGTCGGTGTTCCCTATCTAGGTCTACTACTTGCTTTAGGTGGCCTTGTTTATGGAGTGATTGCCGTCGATGATGACAGAAAGGTGTATTTCCTAGTAATGGCCGTAGCGCTGGCAACCGCCAGCGGCTCTCTAAGCGCTATTCCGGTCGCTGGAGAATACTTAACCACCATGCTGACTTCTCTGAGTGGTGGTGCAAGCGCCGCTGCCATAGGCGTCATTGTCAAAGGCATTGTCGATCGTTTAACGTAGAGACTGTACGACGTTAATTTAAGGGCCCGCTACTTGCGGGCCTTTTTTATACCATTAGCTTTTTATTAAACTCTTTATTGAACTCTTCATTTCAATATTCAACTTAATGGCGTCGCGTGACATTCAACAACAGAATCTTAGGTACCTAACAGTCCGCCTATATGCAACTCAACGCTACGTACTAACGCATCGAGGTTATACCCACCCTCTAACATTGAGACCAACCTGGAATCAGAGTATCGCTCGGCTAAATCGACTATCAATCTGGTAATCCAAAGGAAATCATCATCGACTAGATTTAACCCGGCGTGAGGGTCCTGTTGGTGCGCATCAAAACCAGCTGAAACAAATATCATTTCTGGCTTATGCTGCGCAATAGCCGGCAACCAGTCTCGCTCAATCGCTTGACGGAATTCATCACTTCCTGCACCAGCGCACAATGGTGTTAAACAAATATTTGACGAAGCCACATCGTCAAAGCGCCCAGGATAAAAAGGATATTGAAAACTCGAACAGACCAGCACATCTGGTTGGTTTTGAAATATCTCCACTGTCCCATTACCGTGATGTACATCAAAA
>DNHK01000262.1 GCA_003485905.1 Gammaproteobacteria bacterium
AGGCAAGTCTGGCCGCATGTTTCCCCGCCCCGGGGCCAAACCCGCCAGCCTCGCAGCCAACTAACTCCACATCATCATCGTCAAAGAAGCCCTGGAATAAGCCTATCGCATTGGAACCTCCGCCGACGCAGGCGTAAACTCGATTAGGAAGGCTGTCGCTGAGCTGTAAAAATTGTTCGCGCGCTTCCGCACCTATAATTGATTGAAACCAACTAACCATTTCTGGAAAAGGATGCGGCCCACACGCGGTACCAAGCACATAATGAGTGTCATCCATATTGGTAACCCAATCTCTCAAACACTCGTTGATGGCATCTTTTAAAGTTTGTTGTCCGTCTTCGACCGCAACCACTTCAGCCCCTAACTTTTCCATCCAAAACACATTAGGCCGTTGACGAGCCACATCAACCGCACCCATATATATTTTGCATTGCAAGCCAAAGCGAGCGGCCATCGTTGCCGTCGCATAACCGTGCTGCCCTGCTCCGGTTTCAGCAATAACACGAGTTTTGCCCATACGCTTAACGAGCAACCCTTGGCCGAGAACGTTATTAATCTTGTGCGCACCAGTCTGATTTAGATCCTCACGCTTTGCGTAAATGCGCGCACCGCCCAAATGTCTGGATAAATTATCAAGGCTGGTTACGGGTGTCGGCCGACCAGAATAAGAATGCAACAGTTCGACATACTCGCGCCAAAAATCAGGGTCCTGCTTTGCGCTTCGAAACTCACGCTTAAGGTTCTCGATTGTTGTATGTAAAATTTCTGGAAGAAACGTACCACCGTACTCGCCGTAGTACCCCTCGCGCCCATCTTGAAAGTCGAATAAGTCCATCATTTAAGTCGTTTTTGTTCTTCGAATACCCATCGTAACCGATAGGCCCCCACTCAGCGGCGTATCCTAACACTGGCTAGGATTAGCGCCCAGACCCTAAAATTACACTTTAGTTATCATAATAGAACTTTAATTCAAAAAAATAGGCACTGTGAATAACCTAACTCGTACAATACCGAGGAACAATTAAATCTAGAGAGTCTCGAAGTTACCCTGAATGTCTATCGCACTATCAAAACTGGTTGCCACTTTCATTTACCCCTCAGGAATAATCCTAATCCTCAGTTTAATTGGTTTGATTTTATTCTGTGCTAAGCGTACCCGCATCGCGCAGAGATTTTTAGTCGCAGCCGTCCTCGTGTATATCATTGCTGCCAGCCCGCTAGTTGCCGGATGGCTTATTAAGCCGTTAGAGCGGGACTATCCGCCACTAGACCCCAAAACTGCCCCTACTGCGGACGTTATTGTGCTGTTAGGTGGCGGACTCGGCCTGCCTTTGCCACCGCGTAAAACCCCACAGCTAGTATCTGGATCAGATCGCCTATGGCAGGCAGCTCAATTATTCAATGCTGGCCGAGCACCTCATTTATTGATAGCGGGTGGCAACGTGTTTTCTGCACCTGGACTCAAGGCTGAAGCTCACTATTCCGCCGAAGTGCTTAATGCATGGGGCGTGCCTCGAGAGAAAATTCTTATTGAATCTGCTAGCCGCACAACTCAACAGAATGCTGAGAATATTGTACCGATGCTAGAGGCTCTCAACGCCCAGAAAATTTTACTGGTGACATCGGCATACCACATGCACCGCTCAGTCAGCACGCTGCGCAAGCAGCTATCCGGTGAAATAGAGATAATTCCAGCCAGCTTAGATATATTTATAACGCATAATCCAGATGGGGGTGCTCCGTCACTATTTAGCTATCTACCTCATTAAGGCGCTTTTGGTGCAACCCAAACTGCCGTGCATGAATATCTAGGCTTGCTGTATTACTGGTTCAATGGCTGGCTCGATCACTGAGCTTCCGTTGCAGTGACCGATTGAATCTGATTTCCTAATCGAAAGCACCGCAAATTTTCAAAATTCGACGTGGTAAGGCTAACGACGTATTCAGTAAAAAGTAATTGCGTTAAACACCAACTTATTCCATCTGCACTAAACGATATATTTGCTAACCCCAAATCTTTAGCAACTTCTATTTCGTTCATTTTGTAATTTACGCCGAATCCGATCGCTTTCCCATAACTTTCCTTTCTCGTCCAAGCAGCTAAAAATCGTTGGCTAATAATCTCTCTGGAAAAACGCTCTGTAGTACCTGCGACCTCTTCGGCTTCCGCTAGCGAGAATTTTCGCTTCAAAATTCGTCGATAGTCTGTCGCGCGCGATAAATGTTCAATATCAATTCCTAGTTCACCAGAGCGACCAAACGCATAAATAACCATGCCTTGTGTATCCGAATAGTTAAACCAAGGACCTCCATCGCTATCAAGCAACGTTGGCTTACCGTACGCACCAAAGGCTAGGCCAACATCTTGCGGACTTTTATCTAGATAAGCCCCTAATAGTTTGCGTAACACAATGCGGCCGCTTAGATAGTGGCTTTTCTGATTAGCCGGCAGCCGGGTATACTTTTTAGATTCCCGTGAACTCAGCCACGGTAAGTAAATTGCCTCTTGCTGGTCAAGATTACTTACCTCCTTACCTTCGATGGGTTGCTCAAGCTTCATTGCCCATAAATGCACGTCCCCTTTGACCAACCTGGGCAATTGGTCGCGTTCAAGGGTCGAAAGCTCCCACTCTACGTGATGGGAAGCTAAACCGTGGGACGAGACAATGGTCACGACAGAAAAATTCTATAAGCCGGGTTGTCGGTCTCTTCGACATAATAATAACCAAGCGCTTCAAGAAAGTTTTCAAACGCGTCATGATCCTCCGGCGACACCTGAATACCGCACAACACTCGACCATAATCAGTGCCATGATTTCTATAATGAAACAGACTAATATTCCAACGGCCACCCAGTGCATCGAGAAAGCCAAGTAGTGCACCCGGCCGTTCAGGAAAGCGAAACCTAAACAGTCGCTCATTCGATGCACCTCCAGCATGACCACCAAGCAAATGACGAACATGTACTTTGGCGATTTCATTGTCGGTTAAGTCTTCAGCCGAGTACTCGGCAGCCTTCAATGTGGCCAAAACACTATTCAAGTCATCAAAGTTCTTAAGCTGAATACCAACAAAAACGTTGGCATCGTGTTGATCAGCATAACGATAATTAAACTCGGTAATATTAAAAGAGCCAAGTGCTCTACAGAACTTGCTAAAACTACCCGACTGCTCGGGAATAGTTACTGCAAGAATGCCCTCACGACGCTCACCAATTTGGGTTCGTTCAGCCACATGCTGTAGTCGATCAAAATTCATATTTGCCCCA
>DNHK01000417.1 GCA_003485905.1 Gammaproteobacteria bacterium
TTTGATAATGCAGAGCAAGTGGCTCCAGTAAAAGGGCAAATAATTGCGATCAAAGCAAGACCTGGAGTATTGCGGCGGACCATACTACATAAAGGACGCTATCTTATACCGCGCCGTGATGGGGTGGTGCTTGTCGGAAGTACGATTGAACATGCGGGGTTTGATAAAAAAGTCGACTCTAAAACCGCAAAAGATTTACGTAACTTTGCCCATGCGCTACTACCTAATTTGGCCCAATATCCCACAATTGCACATTGGGCGGGCTTGAGACCAGCATTAACTGCTGATGCCCCTATAATTGAACCGTTACAGAATCACCCAAACGTAGTTGTGGCTACAGGTCACTATCGTAGCGGTATTGTTTGCGCGCCAGCGACTGCCGAACGAGTAAACAAATTATTTTGTGGGATGTGTGGTGAGAAGAACCGGCAGGGTATCGTTAAAAAAACTGAAATACGGCACGCAAGCGCTTAATTGAATAGCACCTAGCTTTAACTAAGGATATTAGTTAAAGGCATTCTCGATTGTCTGGGCAATCAGTTTTATATCGCTGCCTAGGCCAATCAGATCAACTATGTCGTTGTTCAAATTCAGCAGATAAACTTGCGATGAATGATATGGGGTATAGGTTGAGTTGGCCGGGATTGCATGGTACTCATTGAGAGGTAGGGGCTGGTCGCCATCACTAGTCAACAAGTTATACCCAAATGTGGTGCGAAAATATTTGGTAATCGCTTGTAGTTGGTCAACGTTGCCTATTAGCCCAGTAATCTGTTCGTGGAACGCGTTGGTATATTGCGTCAAAATTTCTGGGGTATCTCGTTTAGGGTCCACCGAGATGAATATTACGTCTACATCGGCGGCTGGTCGATCAATTAGACGAAGCGCACTAGCGACCTTGTGCAATGTTAACGGGCATATATCAGGACAATAAGTGAACCCAAAAAAAACTAATCGTACGGGTGCTTTAAAACTGTTGATGGTTACAGTTGAACCGGTTTCAGACAGTAAGGGAATGTCGAGTGCGTTTATGTCTTGTGGCGTCGACACTGTATCGCCTACCATGATTTGATCCGATGCAAGGCAATTTAGTGATGCTAACGATAATAAGGTAAGCCAACATGCGATCGAATATGAAATGGCAGGTGCTTTGTTCATATTAATGACAAACATTATTTGAAACGGCAATTTTGATGTTTGAAAGCCCACTAATATTGCTATTGATTTCTAATACTTCACGGCTCCTGACATCTATTCTTGCGATTCGATTAGTGTTCAAGAGTGCTGTGTAAAGCCGTTTCGAATCTGAAGTTACCAGACCACCATCTGGTTGGCTTGTTAGCGTGATCGTTTGCTCTAGAGCTAGTTTTTCTAAATCAACTACGGCAATTTCCTCACTGTTCGCCGACATTACAAAGGCAACCGTATCCAGCCAGCCGGTGTTTAGTTCGCGCGCGGGCACTCCGGTTTTAATATTGCGTCTTATATCAAGGCTTAGGGCATCCAATACGTAAATAGATTCAGCTGCTCGGTGTGGAATTAATACATATCTATTGTCGGCGGTACTAAAAGGACGTACGGGCTCAGAGTCAACTGAGATGATTTTTTTTATCTCAAGTTTGAGTAGATCTAACACGACGACTGTGTTTTCCGATGTAATCGATAAGAATCCGGTATACCCATCCGCTGAGCGGCTAATAGAGCTAATCTCTGGTTTAATTTGGACTGACCCGACTTGATTGTCTTTGCTTTGGGTTGGTTCCGGGAGATCTATTTCAGCAATTACTGATTGTTCAGTTAATGCGACTACCGATATTTTACGATCGCGTGGTTCCACGATGAATAGTCGTGATCCATCAACACTAAAAGTTAAATTGACCGCGCTGTCTAGGTCATTAACTTGAAACATCTTCTTACGTGTTTGCATATCCCACAATGAAACCTGACCTTGATTATTACCAAATGCCATATATTGATCGAGAGGGTGCAGCAAGCCGACATCCGCGGTCATGCCAATATCCATTGGAGACAGTGAGCTTTGTGTTTCTAAATCTACCAGACTAATTAAGCTGCTTTCGGAATGGGTCGCTACTAATAGATTGAGAGAGTCAGAAATTATAAGGTTATTGGCTACTTGGGTCAGCCCGAGCTCGGCAGCGAGCTCGTCATTTTGGGTGTCAATGACAACTATGCGCGGTTCGATTTTGCTTGGAATAAAGGCGTATCGACTTCCAGCAGCAATCGAATCGCTATCGAATAATCCAAATAATGCCCAGCTCGATGAGGTAGCAACGGTGCTTGCTAAAAGTACAAGGGCACAAAGTGATTTTCTAATCTGCATTTAGCCTTAGTTGAGTCCTAGATAAGGGTAAATAGCATCGCTGACAACGTGGAATTTGTCGGTAATCAATAAGATGCCAAAGGCTATAAATACTAGTGCGCTCAAGGTGCCGATGGAGCGGGTATGTTTGGCAACAAATTCGAATAACGATTTCATTCGCGTGAAGAAAATAGCCGATAGAAGAAAAGGAATTGCAACTCCTGCAGCAAAAATCCCCATAACTGTGGCACCTGCGGAAACGCTGCCAAGTGCTCCGACGTATATAAATAATGTGCCGATAATCGCACCACCAAAACACGACATACAACCTAAGCTAAACGCTATGGCCGTGATTACGGTACCCAGTACTCCTTTGGATTCGGCATTCTCGATAATACTGGCACCAGGCAGGTTACAAACCAGTGGCGCTCGCGATCGAATGGCTAGCCATAATCCAAAGGTGATAACTATAATGCCTGAGACGATGCCGACTGGACGAGTGTAAGTAGCGAAGAAAATCTGAGCCTCTTTACCCGCGTAACCTACCAACGCACCAAAAGCGATGAATAGGGCGACGTATCCAGCAACGAAGCAACTGGCCGCAAATAATACTTTTTTACGTACCTCGGGAGTTATTGTGCCACTGCTAGTAACTTCTTTGGCGCTCATTCCTCCAAGTGTGGCGAAAAATAGCAGTACAAGTTGAATCAGGCAGGGGGTGAGAACAGATGACAGAAGACCTGCGGAAAGTGACATGACCATCGCACTAGTAAATGTATCTCTGGACTTCATATTTTCCGGAACATTTAATGGTAGCTCCCATACATAATTGGCGATAACGGGTACTACTTCATCGTTTACCACGCGGTCCCGATCCCATGAATGGGTAAGTTCCAAGGAGGCGCTGGTTGAGCTGGCCTTAATGACCGGTTCACCTTGATCTGTGAATTTTGGAAATTTGATAATTGTACTGCGGTGGTGTTCGACCCACTCGGGGCCTTCGGCACTGACTGCTTCGTATCTAGAGCCATCAATATCAAGCACGGCTTTGGGCATTCCAAATGGTAGATAACCGGTATGTACATCTTCTGTGATAAAGAAAATAATATAAAGATCTGGCCGATAGGCTTCAATGGTGCCGCTACGATCTGCAAATTCAAAGTATTCATCTGAAGCGTAAAGTCCTTGCACCTCGATGCCACCAGGGAAAAATATATATCGACTCAGATACTGAGTGATCATATTTTGCTGCATATACCGTTCGCTGCGTACCTCTTCACCAGTGTCAAATAACATACCCTTACCATCAAAGTAGTAAGGGAAGACTAGCCAAGAAAAAGCAAGTGCCGCTAACATGGCAGCGCTTACGATCGTTATGCTTAGACTTTTAGTTTGCGATAATTGCATATGCTTGATTTGTGCTTGTTGTGTGCTTAGTTAACTTCTGTCTCGTTAATTCCAAGTAAATTGATGTACGTATCTAGAGTCGATTTAG
>DNHK01000124.1 GCA_003485905.1 Gammaproteobacteria bacterium
TTACTTTATTTAATTCGTAAACAAAACATAGATATTCTTGATATTCCAGTAGCTGAAATTACTCGTCAATACATGGGCTATGTTGAAATAATGCGTGTGGCGAATTTAGATTTGGCGGCCGAATATCTGGTAATGGCAGCGCTGCTGGCAGAGATCAAGTCTCGTATGTTATTACCAAGACAACCGGTCAATGATGAGGACGAAGAGGATCCCCGGGCGATATTGATTCGACGATTGCAGGAATACGAGCGTTACTCGCAAGCTGCTACAGCCGTCGAAGACTTACCTAGATTAGAGCGAGACATACACAAAGCCCAAGTTAGATACGATATTCCTGAAGAGGATGTGGTTGAGCCGAGCGTTACGCTGCAGCAGTTATTGGTTGCGTACGAACGTATTGTTGCGCGTTCAGAGAGTCGTGAAGGATTGTTGGTTAGTAGAGATACTTTATCGATTCGCGAGCGCATGACTGATATTTTGAAGATTCTTGGTGTACATAAGAACGTGACGTTTGAGCAATTGTTTAAACCTGAGGAGGGGCGCTTGGGAGTAGTTGTTACATTTGTCTCGTTGCTGGAACTTTTTAGGGACGATTTGCTTATTGTTGTCCAAAATGAAGCTTTTGCTCCCATTCATATTAAGGCAGCCGCATGAGTGAAACTGTAGAAAAATCTGTCCGGAATCCGGGCTCCGACGGCGGGCTACGGGAATTAGAGCGCATTGTCGAGGCGGCATTGTTTGCGACAGATGAGACATTAAGTATTCGCCAGTTGCAGGCGTTGTTTCCGACCGAAGCCGTGCCTACTGCTGATGAGTTGAAGTCCACGCTGGAGTCGTTAACCGTTTTCTACCAGGATCGGGGCATTGAATTGCGTAAGTTAGGCAAAGGCTGGCGTTTTCATACTCGAGATATATATTCTGAATGGATTGCGAAAATGTTTCGCGAAAAGCCACCGCGATACTCACGCGCGTTAATGGAGACGTTATCCATAATTGCTTACCGCCAACCAGTTACTCGTGGTGAAATTGAAGAAATTCGTGGCGTGGCGGTAAGTTCCGATATGGTGCGAACATTAACAGAGCGCGATTGGGTGGTTGCAGTTGGTCATAGGGACGTTCCTGGACGACCTGAATTATTAGGGACTACTGATGTGTTTTTGCAGTATTTTAATTTGGCTAGTCTAAAAGAGTTGCCTAAACTTCCGGATAGGCGTGATTTGCAGGACGTGGCGAAGGATAGCAATGTAGAAATGCCAGTATTGGTGGATCCGGAATCAGATGGAACGGTGAGTGATACCGGTACTATGGTGACGGCTGAGGCGCAGGAAACTGAATCCAATTTTGATCATCAATCAGCCCCTGAAGCCGATGAAGTCCAGCTTGCTGAGGTAATTGAATTGCCTTTATCTAGTTCTGCGGGTAGTGAAGATTTAAGTAGTCAAGACGATTGAGAGCTCTAGGTGTCGACTATTTCTGTTGATTAACAAATGGCTGATCGCATTCAAAAAATACTCGCTGGGGCCGGGCTAGGATCTCGCAGACAAGCGGAGCGCTGGATAGAGGAGGGGCGTGTAAAGCTAAATGGTAAGCGAGCCAAGCTAGGCCAATCGGCAACTGGACATGATTTCATTCAGTTTGATGGTAAAGCTGTGACAGTCAGCGAGACTTTGCCATCTGATGCACGTGTGCTGCTATACCATAAACCAGAAGGTGAGATTTGCACCCGTGCAGCAGGGGAGAAGCGCCCCACTGTTTTTGATAATTTACCGACGTTGGTTTCCGGTCGTTGGGTGTCTGTGGGGCGATTAGATTTGAACACCAGTGGCGTGTTGCTGTTTACGAATAGTGGGGTATTGGCAAATCGCTTAATGCATCCTTCGAGCAACATCGAAAGAGAGTATGCCGTTAGAGTTAGAGGTCCGGTAAAGAATAGCGCCGTTGATGCACTGCTTAAGGGTGTCTCAATTGATGGGAAATCGGCGGCGTTTGACCGCGTTGAGGAAATTCAAGGTAGTGAAGGATGTAATCAATGGTTTCGCGTAATTATAAGGGAGGGGCGATATCGTGAAGTTAGAAAACTCTGGGAAGTGGTGGGCTACACGGTTAACCGATTAAAGCGTATCCGTTATGGAGAAATAAAGTTACCTCGAAATTTGCGGACCGGTAAATTTAACGCGATGCCTCCTCGGCAGCGTGACAAGGTGCTGTACATGGCGGGGATGTCCGGAGAAACTCGTAGCACAGTCGCCAGAGGTGGAATGAATAGACCTTCGACGGCAAATGTTTCTGGTACAAAAGTAAACAGCGCTAAGACTGGTCCGGTGACTAAGAAACACTCCAAACGTAAAGTTAATAAAGTTAGTTCAAGACGACGGAGCTAGCAATCGATATGCGGATATCCGTGGTAACGGTTTGTTTAAACGCGTCAGATACTATTCAACACACGCTCAAGTCGGTTGCCAAGTAGCAAGATGTAGAGGTTGAACATATTGTTATCGACGGAGGCTCTATTGACGGAACAGTTGAGATACTGAACTCCGCTGAGACATCTGTGTCGCATTTGGTGAGCGAATCCGATGATGGGATTTATGACGCGATGAATAAAGGCCTGCGGTTAGCAACGGGCGATGTGGTGGGACTGTTAAATGCCGATGATGTATTCGCTCATGATCGAGTATTGACTCAGGTACAGCTCGCATTGCAGCCGGAAAATGTAGATGGTTGCTATGCTGATCTAGTATACGTTGATCGAAAATCAGGAGACGACCTTCTCCGTTATTGGCGTTCAAATGAATACGATAAAGGTAGTGCCCGGTATGGTTGGATGCCCCCACACCCGACGATCTATTTAAAGAAATCGTCACTTGGTCGCATTGGGCGATATCGAACCACAAGCAGATTTGGAGTTTTGCGCGCGACTTTTTGAAAAGCATGAACTTGTGATGCATTATGTACCTGACGTTTGGGTGCGAATGCGCGCGGGTGGAGTGACCAATCGTCAAGTGAGTGATATTTTGCGCGGCAATTGGAAATCATATGTCGCACTGCGTGAGTTGGGTATAGCTTCGAATCCAGTATGTTTTTTCTTTAGAAAATTTTTATACCGTGTGCGTACTTATTTAGATATCAAATCGGCCAAGCTGCCGGGTTCATAGTTGATCTTCTTATCGGCAAAGTTAACCTGAATAGGTTTTGCTTTAATAGGTTTAGCTTCGAAGCAGATCTACAAAAATCAAGCTGAAGTGGGACTAGATCAGCAAGATCTTTCCTCGGTAGGTCGAATCAATAGTGCTTAGCGCTTGCAGATAGGCGGGCATTATTTCTGTTGGAGCGGGTGATTCTTCAGCAACTTCGCCAGGATGAGATAGTCGACGCATGGCGGTTCTTACGGCTCCCGGATTAATGCAGTTAAAGTATAGGTTAGTCGTGTTTTCAAGTTCCTCATGCCAAAGTGA
>DNHK01000125.1 GCA_003485905.1 Gammaproteobacteria bacterium
TCTACCGGCCTACACTATAACCCGCTGACAAAGGTCTACACTCTAGCGCCGGGATTAGACGTCAACTATATATTGCACACTCAAGCTGATGGCTGACCAACCGTTTGGCATTTCAAGCCCTACTAACATTCATACGCCAAACAAATGAAACAAGCAGTCAAAGCCTTATTGCTAGATTTGGATGGCACCCTGATCGATACCGCCCCTGACATGGTTGCCGCATTGAATCGTCAACTTCAATCTCACCATCGAGAGTTAGTGACATATGAAACGGCCCGGGCATTTGTATCCCACGGGGCGGCGGCCCTTATAAAGCTCGGTTTTGGGATCAGTGCTGAGGAGTCTGGCTACCAAGATTTACGCGAAGAGTATCTTGCCGAATATGAGAAAAACATTGCTGAGCATAGCCAACTATTTAATGGCATGCAGGAAGTTCTCGAACATTGTGAACAGAATAATTTATTTTGGGGCATAGTCACTAACAAACCGGAAGGTTTAACCGCAGCCCTACTTAAGGGACTCAATCTGGACCAACGATCAGCTGTTACCATAGGTGGTGACTCGCTTCCACAAAGTAAACCCCACCCAATGCCCATGCTACATGCTTGCATGTTGCTTAAAATTGCACCTAGTGAATGCTTGTATGTTGGTGATGCTGCCCGCGATATCGAATCTGGAAAACGCGCAGGCACGAGAACGGCTACCGCTGAATGGGGTTACATTGCCCCAAAAGACGATCCAAGCCAATGGGGAGCAACTTACAGAGTAACTTCTCCAATAGGTATTTTAGATCTAATATGATCGACCAATCATTGGATTCACTTCTTCGGGCTGTTGGATTAACCTTTTCTCCCGATGCCCGGACGATTTTACTATTAATTCTTGGGCTATCCATCGGCGGGTTTATCGGCAAATGGTGGGCTAAATACAATGGCAAAATTGAATTAGAAAAATTTAAATCTGAAATCGATACACTAGAACTGCGACACGACGAGCAGATCGATAGCCTGCGTGACACCTTTGCTGCCCTGTCCCAAAATGCTCTACAGGCGAATAACCAAAGCTTCCTAAACCTTGCACAGCAAACACTTGGCAAGTATCAGGAAAATGCAAAAAACGAGCTCGAATCACGCGAAAAAAGTATTGCCAATATGGTTAATCCACTTCGCGAAACCTTAGACAAAACAGACCAGCAACTTCGCAAGCTTGAACAAGAGCGAGCCCGCTCACAAGGGCAGTTAAACGAGCAAATTCAAGGATTGATGCAAGCTCAAAGCTCACTCCACGGCGAAACACGAAATCTTGTACAAGCACTACGCAGACCAGAAGTACGAGGCCAATGGGGAGAGCTAACGTTAAAACGTCTAGCAGAATTGTCTGGTATGTCGCAACACTGCGACTTTACTGAACAATTACAGATTAGTTCGGATAAAGGTGTACTACGCCCAGATATGGTGGTCCATATGCCCGGTGATCGAGATCTGGTAGTCGATGTCAAAACACCACTAGATGCATATCTAAGTGCAGTACAGTCTGAAAGTGACGCTGCACAGTCGGGTTTTCTCGAGCAGCATGCTAAGAATGTTAAAACGCGAATCCGCGAGCTTTCAGAAAAAAAATATTGGAGTCAATTTGAGCAATCGCCAGATTTTATTGTGTTGTTCATACCAGGCGACCAATTTTTATCTGCAGCACTGGATGTGGATCACAATCTAATTGAGTATGCGATGGAACGCCGTATTATTCTTGCCACACCAACCAGTTTAGTCGGTTTGCTGCGCGCAATTTCGTATGGTTGGAGCCAGGACGCATTAAACAAAAATGCATCGGCCATCCGCGACATAGGTAAAGATCTGCATAACCGCCTATCGAAATTATCAAGCTACATCGACAAGCTAGGGAACAGTATCGATAATAGCGTGACCCAGTTTAATCGTTTGGTGGGCTCCTACGAAAGCAAGGTGCTACCAGGAGCTCGTAAATTTAGTGAGCTCGGCGTGGCACCTGATGACGAGCCCGTAAAACCAAAAATCCTCAGCACGCCAACTCGCGTATTAACTAAAAAGAACAATCAAACTAGCTAAATTAATGAACAACATAATACGACTACCGTGGCAAGAGTTCGATACTGACTCGCTTCGATTTGATGATCAGATATTCCTAATAACCGGAGCTGCCGGGGGGATAGGGTCTGCGCTTACTAGAGAACTATCGACCAGAGGCGGCACAGTCATTATGCTCGATAAAAAGCAGCGACATTTGGAAAAATTATACGATGAACTCTGTTCAGAAAACGCAACAGAACCGGTGATACTCCCTGCCGATCTTACTCAGCTAAACGCTGAAAACATTGGCGCACTAGTCGATGGCCTAGAGCAAGATTTTGGTCGACTCGATGCACTTATACACAACGCAGCCGAGCTTGGAACACTGGCTCCACTCAACCAATATGATCTGCAGCAATGGAGCACTGTCATGCAGGTGAATTTGCACGCACCATACTTGCTTACTCGGGCCTTGCTGCCCTTACTTCAAAATGCCAAGAATGGCCGCATACTTTTTACTACTGCAGATAGCGCAACGCAAGCAAATGCATTTTGGGGTGCATACGCTATTGCTTACGCTGGAGTACAAGCACAAATGTCACTTTGGCATGAGGA
>DNHK01000209.1:0-1982 GCA_003485905.1 Gammaproteobacteria bacterium
TCACTCTCCGAAGGGTCTAACTCGCTCACCACAGGACTAACCAAACTGACGAGGCTATCGATGAGTCCACTAACAGAGATAGTTTCTACAGATATCTTGAAACTGAATCGGTCCAAAAATTCTTTCGAGCTCAACAAACTCTTTGATTCTATTCTGAACTTTTCAAAATGCTTAACTAGATGCTGTCGGTCGAGTGAAGAAATCCGTTGAAAGGAACCCAAATGTATACCGTAACGTTCTAGAATTTCTTGTCCTACTTCTTGAAAAAGCATTAGCTCATCTACTTGGTAGAAATCCAATTCTGTTTTGCCAATAGGGTGTACAGCTTTATTTATGCAGGTAACCCTCGTGGCTAAATCCATGCGATTATTAACTAACAATTTTAATCTGCCGAATGCCGCGGGAGATGGTTCAACCAATATACCGTAAAGATCAGGTCGCTGATCAGGCCACAAATACTTTTCCTGAAAAATATCTCCGGAGCCATCGTAGGCACCCAACTGAACAAACTTAACTTCGCTATTAGACGCTGTGTATATATCGAAGACTGTGTANNNNCGCTTCATCCGTTGGGTTTATAGGCAGCCCTTGAAGTTCACGTAAAAGTGTTTTTTGATCAACCATCATCCGGTACTTGACTCGTGCAAAAAGCTCTGCAAATTAGCACTAGCTCAATTCGTTCACGCTTTTCCTTTGATTTTCTCGATCCACCATCGTAACCCAACAAACAAATAGCGCCAGTCCTTAAAAAATTCGGGGGCTGTCCCCTCGAACCAATGGCCGACAAACTGCAATATCCAACCTATTACAAATAGCGCTACCGCCAACCATAATATTTGGGGTTCTATAAAACTCAGACCAAACAGTGGTATTGATATCACTATCATAGGTATCCCCCATGTGTGCATCAATCGGTTGATTGGGTGTTGATGACCGGCCGCGTAATCACGCACCCAAGCAGACATAGGTTTACCCAGCATTATAATCTCCGTCAACCTAACCTATGAGGTTCGGGTTATTGTGTGACTAGCATTAAGTACGATTCCCACATAATCATCTACACTTATATCCCGCAAGCGATATTTCCATGGTTTCATATACCACTCTTGCTCCATAGCAAAAAAAATCGTTGCTGCTGTCGATATATCATCCACCTTGAACTCACCCTGTTTTACCCCTTGCTCTAAAATCTCTACAACGCGATCAATTGTGTCTAACTCAATTGCCTTTGAATCCTTTTGGTCCGGCCCCTCAAGACTGTGAGTCTCCACGTACAAAAAAAAGAACCACGGCTGCAGGTGCGTTGTCATATAAATGTTATTACGAATAAACCACTCCAGTCGTTCGCTCGGTGATTCAATATGAAGCGCAGTAAAATGTAATTCATTACTCAAAAATCGCACTAATTCTTTTACCATAACCAGCAGCTCATACTTACTTTTGATACAGGAATACAGCCCGCCCATGCTTATTCCAGTGGCATCACTAAGATTTCGTAAAGACATCGCATGAAAACTGCTCTGAGAACAAATCTTAAACATCGCCTCGAATATGCTTTTTAGATTGGCAACTGCAAATCGTTGCTTTTTTGTTTTGATCGAATCCCCGCACAGCTCAAATATGAGCTGATAAACCGCATCCCCTGAGAAAGGGAAAAACTGTAAAAACTGATCATACGAATCAATTTCTGTCGCCAACTCTCGTCCAAGCAAAGATTCCATCGGGCTCGAAACAACTCCTTTAATCGGGCTTGGAGAGATCATATTCACGGCTGAACTTCCTGAATCACAATAAAAAAGAGTAAACGTTAGACATCGTTTTTAAACACTTTTCCAAGAATCTGTAATGTATAAATTTTAACAATTTGCCACTTGTTATATACGTGTATGCGAAATACTATATCAGTAATTCCGAGCGACCGCTCTTTTTTAACTTTACAACCAGGATCTTGCTTTCAATAGGCTACCGGTCTTGGAGGATTT
>DNHK01000209.1:2018-3746 GCA_003485905.1 Gammaproteobacteria bacterium
GCAATGCTAACCTTACTATTTCTTCTAGCCGCCGTAATTCTTGAAACTGTTTTAGCCTATCTTTCAGCTCCTGTGCTAACAGCAGCAATCGCCTTTGGCGTGTTCACTGTGGTGTCTATCATCGGCGGAGTCGCGGGGTGGTTAGTACTGGTACTTTTACTGGCGACAGCAGTATTAGGAATACTTTCGGTTAGTTCAGTTCGCCAATCACACATAAGCAAGCCGCTGTATATTTGGTATAAGAAAATTCTTCCGGATCTATCCGAAACCGAGCAGGAGGCAATTGACGCAGGTACCGTCTGGTGGGACGGGGATTTGTTTTCTGGCAAACCGGATTGGAACAAGCTTTTATCCAATCCACTACCAACACTGACAGAAGAGGAACAAGCTTTCATTGACGGGCCCGTGCACGAATTATGCCGCATGGTCGATCGCTGGGACATCAATCACAATACATCAGTAATTCCAAAAGAAATAACAGATTTTATCCATAAAAAGGGCTTTTTGGGGATGATCATCCCTAAAGAATATGGGGGTCTGGATTTCAGCGAAGTAGCCCAAACCGAAATTCTTAGTGTGCTTGGAAGCACAGGCGCATGCATTGGCAACTACATTGGCGTGCCAAACTCACTAGGCCCGGGCGAACTACTAATCAAATATGGTACACAAGAACAACGTGATCATTATCTCCCACGACTTGCAAAAGGTCAGGAACTCCCCTGCTTTGCTTTAACGGGTCCACTAGCTGGGTCAGACGCCACGTCACTGCCGGACACCGGCATAGTTTGTAAAGGTAAGTACAAAGGCAAAACCGTCCTGGGTATTAAAATCAATTTCAATAAGCGCTACATAACCTTGGCTCCTGTGGCAACATTGATAGGTTTAGCGTTTAAATTACAAGATCCAGATCACTTAATTGGTGAAACCGAGGATTATGGAATCACCTGCGCCCTTATCCCCAGAAAAACTAAAGGCGTGAGCATAGGAAGACGACACTTACCTATCGGCGAAACCTTTCTAAATGGTCCCATCCTCGGTAAGGACGTATTTATTCCCTTGGATAACATTATTGGCGGGGTCGACAATGCCGGTAAGGGATGGCGGATGCTGGTGAACTGCTTATCAGTTGGTCGGTGCATAACGCTACCCAGTGGCAGTAACGCTAGCACCCAACAAATGATGTTGGGCACTACCGCCTATGCTTCACTACGAAAACAATTCGGCATCCCCATCAAGAAATTTGAAGGGGTTCAAAAACCACTGGCTCGAATATGCGGTAGCGCTTACATAGTTAACGCCGCAAGACTTCACACGGCTCAATCCTTAATTATGGGAGAAAAGCCCAGCGTACCTTCCGCAATATTGAAATACCACTGTACCGAAATGGCCCGCCAATCAACGATTGACGCGATGGATATTCATGGTGGTAAAGCAATCATGCGCGGAGACAAGAATTATGTAGCTGACGCGTATAGCTCTATTCCTATCGCTATTACCGTGGAAGGCGCAAACATCATGACGAGAAACTTCATGATATTCGGCCAGGGAGCCACCCGCAGCCATCCGTTCGTACTGCGAGAAATGGAACTAGCCAATATGGAGACAAATGAGGAGACCATTGAGGAATTTGATGAAATATTCTTTAAACATGTAGGTTTCACTCTGACCAATGCCGCTCGATCACTGGTGATGGGGCTTACAGGGTCTCACTTTGTAGCGAAACCAACT
>DNHK01000354.1 GCA_003485905.1 Gammaproteobacteria bacterium
ATTTGCTGCCGTGGAGTAGCCGCAGGCTGCTCGCCACCAGTTTGAGCAGCTACTTGCGGCTGCACATTCACTTCAACCTCAACTTGTTCCGTCGGTGAATCGTTTCCACAAGCTGCTAGTAGTAATAGAATTGAGGCAATACCAGAAATAAAAATTGTTTTGCGTATCATGATAGATCTCTCTTAAGATGGTGTAGCATTTACATTCAGCCGGTGATTTTACCTGTCAAACAGCCGGAACAAAAGGACATGAAGCATTGAGTCAGACCGAAACATCTAGCCACGCTATCAAATATTCCATATGGGGCTTACTTGCGATCCCTTTTATCTACATAGTTATGCGCCATGCTACTGATACAATAAGTTACGGAAAAGTGATTCACGAAACAGGGCAGTGGAGCGTAGGGCTACTATTTTTGGCCATGGTGATTACACCGTTGCGTCGAATTTTCACTTCTACAAAATGGACAAGCTCGCTTTTATACCATCGCCGCGCCATTGGAGTAGCGAGCTTTGCTTATGCGGCCCACCATACTGTGGTTTATTTGGAACGAAAATGGGGAGCAGACTTGATTCTCACCGAAGGACTAAAGCCGTCATTAGCGACCGGCTGGGTCGCTCTACTTATTTTTTTGCTGCTGGCAGTCAGTAGCAACAATAGTTCAGTGCGGTTGCTAGGCCGCAAATGGAAACCATTGCATCGAAGTGTCTATATCGCAGCTGCACTAGTGTTTGCTCATTGGGCGCTTGCTTCATTTGATCCAGTACCCGCTTATATCGTTCTGGGCCTACTGTGTGTGATTGAACTGCTCCGCTTTGTACCAAATAGAAAAACCTAGCCTACCAACTAGCCCTCTAAGTAATTGCTCGGTAAGCGCTAAACCGCAATAACCACCCGCAAGGCATCTATATTTAAATGCAGCGTGGAAAAGAAGTCCTCGGCTATCTCTAGCTCTTGCTCGAAAAATCCTATCTCTTCATCGCGAACAATTGGGTTACGAACTTTAAGTGCCTTAAGCCGCGAAATCTCGGCATTCAACTGCGTAGATGCTTTTTCTGTCGCTCGACCCGCAATGATTTTTGCAGCCGGGGCGGAAAGCCTAACCGCGCGTTCACACATTTTTTTAAGATGCGGTGTTTTAGCCTGCATGATTTTTCGTGCAAGTTCGCGAGGTGGTTTTTCAATATGTCGATTCAACATATTGTGCCCCATTGATTTACCCACTTCTTGGCCACCAGAGTCAATGACCAACCTCNNGAGCCATATATTTTTGTAATCTAGCCGGTACATTTGCTACGAATAAACACTCAAGAAAAAAGTTTCCTACTGGATAGTCCGGATGTCGCAGCAGAGCAAGTGTCGCATTGCCCTTTTCTCCAGTAATCACACGCTCGAGCACCTGCTGCACCATATCGTGCTCCCAGGTTACGAACTGCATCTCCTCATGTGCCAATGCTTTTTCTCGTACCCAGGTAATAGTCATTCCATCATCAGGTAAATGGGGGAATGGCTCTCGCATGCGACTCGACGGCCTTAGCACCACGGCCGCTTCTGAGTGAACTTCACTATTAACGCCAAAGGCGTCAAAAACGGAATCAAGATAGGCGGGCAAATCAGATTCCAACTCAGCTTGTTCTATCTCGGACCTAAGCTTTGCGGCCACCGCTGGCCGGCATGAGTTTGCCTCCAACAGCACATCTCGTCCCTGCTCTAATTCCAGATTCGCTTTTACAACCGCACCGTTGACCTCTTTTATCAATGCAGCCAACCCAGCATTGTCCTGCATAACTAGAGCCAGTTGAGTCCTAAACTGCTGGTAGATCGGAAAAGCGGAAGGGCATGGTGTATTAAACGCATTCAGTGCTTGGTGATACCAATCAGCTAACGCCTTTTGCGCGCCAGAATTAATAAATGGCACGTGGATACGGATCTGGTCTTGTTGACCAATACGGTCGATTCGACCTATACGCTGTTCCAATAAATCTGGGTTTTCAGGTAAATCGAAAAGCACAAGATCTTGGGCAAACTGGAAGTTTCGACCCTCACTGCCAATTTCAGAGCACAATAAAATTTGAGTGCCATCATCACCATCTGCAAAAAACGCGGCCGCACGGTCTCGCTCAACAATACTCATCCCCTCGTGAAACATTGCCGCATGCAAATTCATTCGAACGCGCAAGGCCTCGTACAAGTCCATTACCGTATTAATATCTGCCGCGATCAACAAAGTTTTTCGTCGCCGGTCTTCACGCAAATAGGATTCAAGCCATTCGATGCGTGGATCAATTTGAATCCAGGGAGGTTCTCCGCCGAGCTCTGAATAAAGAAGCTCTGGAGTGGGTGAACCCAGCAATTCAACAGTGTACTGCTCTGGTGCCGCCAGCGGAAAAAGCGCCACGCCACGCTCAGGAAAACCCCCAACGGCTACGCGTGTATTTCTAAATAGCACACGCCCTGTCCCGTGCAGATCGAGTAATTCGGCAATAATCTCATCCTGCTGATGTTCGGTTAGCGGTTTGTCCGTCTTCAACGCTTTCCGTACCGTCTCAGACTCGCTGTCTAACAATCGTTCTGCAATCAACTTATGATGTGGCTTAGACAACTGATCTCGTGCCAATAACGCTTGAATGGCTGGAGCTATTTTTTGATACCCCGCTTCTTCGGCCTCAAAGACCGAAAAATCTGAGTAACGTTCCGGATCAAGCAGACGTAATCGAGCAAAGTGGCTTTGCTTGCCTAATTGTTGAGGGGTGCCAGTTAGCAAAAGAACGCTCGCTGTCGCAGAGCTAATAGCATCAATAAGTTCGTACTCTAGGGTGCTTTCCTCTTCCGACCATTGCAGATGATGAGCCTCATCGACCACCAGCATATCCCATTGGCCATCCAGCGCGCTTGAAGCAACTTCTGGCTGGCTACACAGAAACTCTAGCGAGCAAAGGACCAGCTGACTAGCAAAAAACGGATTCTCTGTTTCTTCGCTTTCCTTAATATCCAAAAAGGTGTCTTGATTTAGCAGTCGAAAAGCCAATTGAAATCTACGCCGCATTTCCACCAGCCACTGATGCAGCAAACTATCCGGCACTACAATTAACACCCGATCAACCAAACCGTTTAGTAACTGCTGATGCAGTATTAAACCAGCTTCGATAGTTTTACCTAGACCGACTTCATCGGCTAAAAGCACTCGCGGTGCATAACGGCTTGCAACTTTATTAGCTACATACAATTGGTGGGGGATGAGCTGCGCTCGTGCACCAATTAAACCACGTGTGGGTGAGCTCGCCAGAGCCTCAATCTCTTGCCAGGTCTCTCGGCGTAATCGAAACCATTTTTCATCATCCAGCTGTCCATTAAACAGGCGCTCCGCTGGTCGATTAAGCTGAATATTTGGATCAAGTGCGACTTCGGACATTAATGACCGACTTCCTTCTGCCCCAATGCAATGGTAGCTAATTAGCCCAGCTAACTCTTCAATTTCCTGGACTCTCGAGCGCTGACCATCAGTATCTGCTATTTCATCGCCGACTGAAAATATAATGCGAGTTAGTGGTGATCCTTGTTTTGCGTAGACTCGGGTTTCGCCGGTTAGTGGATAAGCAATCGCGACTGTCCGGTGGTCAGCTTCAACTACTATACCCAGACCAAGCGAAAGGTCGCTATCGTTCAGCCATCGTTGGCCGATTATGAAATCATTCATAAAAAATCAAAACAGACTGTAATGCGCCGCGCGATTATAGGGCTTTTACCGCGCCACGTTTGGACAATTTTCGCGCTACTTACTGATGCACTTCAAGTAGCTGGATGCTGAATAAAAGTACTTCGTTTTTACCGATTGCAGGAGGAGCACCTCGTCGGCCATACGCTAGATTAGCAGGGATAATTAACTCAATGTTCCCACCTTCCCCTATTAGCTGAACGCCCTCAGTCCATCCCTTGATTACCTTGTTCAATCGAAATGTCGCCGGCTTCCCAGTGTACGTCCGATCAAACAATTTGCCATCCAGATTTTTACCTCGATAATGAAGCGTAACTCTGGATTTTCTACCTGGTTTAATGTCGTTTCCTGGATCGACGATCACGTACTGCAATCCAGATTCAGTTTGAACCACGCCTTCGCGCTGAGCATTTGCTGCCAAAAATTCAGCTCCTCGCTCGGCATTACTCTGCTCTGCGGCGAACAAGGAGGTGCTGCTCAACAAGCAGAGCAGCACAATATTTCGTAATCCCATCAAGCTGGATTAAATAACAGGTTAAACGTTACTGGCACGGCATAAGAGACACTTGGCAAACCAGCCAATTCACGTAATTTGTTGACACCGTCAACCAGTGAGTAGTCGCCTGCATTTACATTAACTGGTGAGGTGGTTTGTATTCGCAAGGCACCGTCTGCCAGTTGTGTAAGTTGCACAGCAGCCGTCATATTGTTGCTTGCCCCATGCAAGTCTAAAGTGAATGGGAGTTCAGTTGTAATACTTTCACCTGCGGACAAATCCGCAAGCGCCAAACCGGTCACATCAGCCGTTACAGATGCTGATGCAAATGATCCCACCTCAAACAAAAATTCAAGCATGCGCTCGTCACGTAATTCGACAGCCGTATCAACCGAAGACAAATCGATATCCACAGTCGCACTCGTAGCATCCACCTGTCCAGACAACGAAGTAAAAGAATGCGTCTCGACAACATGTTCAGCCTTAATACTCAAAAAATACAGGCTGGATCCATCGTTATCCAATACCCAAGCAGTCGGGCTCGGTGCCGCGACCGGCGCCGGCGCTGGTGCCTCTGCTACCGGCTCACTAGTCTGTTGTGTGCAGGCCACCATGGTGCCCGTCAATAAAAGAATACTCAGAAATCGTCGCATTATTCGCCCCTTAAAAATTAATATTCTATTCAATCTTACCCCGAACCATATCACCAATAATGGTTTAAGCAATACCCATCAGGCACCCAGATCGGCATTTTTCTGGTCAGTTTCATCACCTGGCCCCTGATAAACAAAGCGCTTAAAAGTGTTTCCATCTCGCTCAATCGTTTCATCAAACATTGTCAACGGGCGCACCCATAAACCGCGCTCGCCATACAGCGCCCGATAAACAACTAATTCTTCACCGGTTTCTGTATGCCCAGCCACCCCGTAAACCTGATAGAAATTACCCTTAAAATTCTTGTACAAGCCCGGTTTAAGCATTGAGTACCACCTTAAATTCTTGTTGCCCGATCAAAACGCCACCTGCTTGATAATTGTATTCATGAAAATGAATCTCCTTGTGATTAAATAACACAACCGTGCTGGTGCGCGTACCGTATTTTCCCGCTGGAAAATCCTGAGTATCGATAAAAACTGAAGATAACGCATGCTCTCCCTGCTCGCCAATGCCCGTATTGGGCAATTCGCTATGCGGAGCGCGTGTTGAATCGCGCAGCAAGCCTGCTAGATACGAAACATCCACCTCAGGCGCTTGCTCTAAATAAGATCTCAATGCCGAAGTTCCACGAGACATTTTTGGCCAGTGATCATCCGGTAAACCATTACTAATTGGATGACATCCAGAGCTAAGTTCCTTAAATCCCGGAGCCTCACTACTAAACACAGATAACTTTTCCGCGTCACCCACTACCAGGTTAAATGGATTATATTCGGCGAATTCGGACTCCAAATTTCTACAAAAATCTCGCTCACGCTTGTCCGCCAGGTAATTGACGACCAGATCGCCGCGACTTCTAGCCGCACTGTTAAACTTGGAGGGAATTCGAAAATTCGTTACCGCAGCAAACTGACCCTGACGATTAACACCCAGCCAGGTCCCACCAGCCTGCTCATCTCGCCCGGCCAGCACATCCGGCTTATCTTCCCAAAAGTGGGCCGCGCTAGATGGACGCGCAAAAAATTCATCCCGATTGGCGGCAACAATTAAAGGGTACTCAGACCGAATGTTGTTTGCGATGAATAAAATACACATATTTTAAGAGGGATAAATGAGTACAGATGGCTTAGCGTTAGTTTGTTGAGTCAGTATGGAAACTATTTAGACATCCAAGGCCATCTCAAGAACTTTAGCAACATGCATCGCTCCTCTATCAGTTCCATGTTTAATTTGGCTGCGACAACTAGTGCCATCAGCAACGATCAAAGTTAACTCATCAGCTTTTCGAATCGCGGGAAACAAGTCTAACTCAGCCATTTTTATCGATACGTCATAGTGCTCGACTTCGTAACCAAATGATCCGGCCATCCCGCAACAACCGGATTCAATTGTATCTACTTTAAGGTCAGGTATTAATGCCAGCACCTGCTGCACTGCCGGCATGCCTGCAAATGCCTTTTGATGACAATGACCATGCAATAAGACCTGACTCGCCTGAATCGATTTAAGCGGTAAATTCAGCTTGCCATCATTCGCTTCGCGCGCAAGAAACTCTTCCAATAAGAAAGCGTTATCCGATAAAGCCTGTGATGCCTCGCCTGGAATTAACGAAATGAACTCGTCACGCAATGTTAGCAAGCAAGAAGGCTCAATACCGATAATAGGCACTCCTCGCTCCACATAGGGCTTAAGTGAAGCTATAACGCGCTCAGCCTCAGTGCGCGCTTCGTCAAGCAATCCAGCACTAAAAAAAGTTCGACCACAGCATAGCGGTCGATCATTGTCCGCCGCTTCGGGAGAAATAACATTGTACCCGGCGGCAAGCAACACAGCGTGGGCGGCCCTGGCATTGTCGGGCTCAAAGCACGAATTAAACGTGTCGGCCAGAAACACAACGTCTTTCTCACCACTAAGCTTACTAACACAGCTGGAGTGATGGCTCGGAATATACTGATCGCGTTGCCATTCAGGCAGTCGACGTCGGGCGGTAAAGCCAGTGAGTCTTTCAGTCAGCTTTGCCACTCCGGGAATTTGGTCTCTTAAATTTAACAGAAAGCTGAGCTTTTTCGCTGTGGCCGCATAGCGCGGAAGGTACGCAATCATTCGCTCTCTAAAGCTGAGGCCATACTTTTGATGATAGTGATCGAGAAACTCAACTTTCATCTTTGCCATATCAACGCCAGTCGGGCATTCGCGCTTACAGCCCTTACAACTTACGCAAAGATCCATCGCGTCGTACATTTTTTTAGAAGTTAGAGCCTCTTCGCCAAGCTGACCGGTTATCGCCAGACGCAAGGTATTCGCCCGACCACGAGTAAGGTGTTGCTCGTCTTTGGTAACGCGATAAGAAGGACACATCGTGCCGGCGTTCGACTTACGGCATGCGCCATTGTTATTACACATTTCGATCGCGCCGTTCAGCCCGCCCCAGGCAGACCAGTCCATTCGGGTTTTGATGAGTTGGCTGGCATAACCCGGTGCAAATCGCAGAATCTCCCGATTGTCCATTTTAAGCGGCCTGACAATTTTTCCCGGATTGAATAAACCTTCAGGATCAAAACTGTCTTTAACTTCTTCGAAGTTTTCTACCATTCGACGACCGAACATCGGTTCATGAAACTCCGAGCGCGAAATGCCATCGCCATGCTCACCCGAATGCGAACCTTTATATTCCCGAATCATTTCCATAGTTTCTTCGGCAATCGCGCGCATCTTTTTGGCGCCGCCCTCTTCCTTCATATTCAGCACCGGCCGCACATGCAAACATCCGACCGACGCATGAGCGTAAAAAGTACCGGTAGTTCCGTACTTATCAAATATCTCGTTTAGGCGTCTTGTATATTCGGCCAAATCTTCTAACTGCACAGCACAGTCTTCGATGAATGAAATGGGCTTTCCATCACCTTTCATAGACATCATAATATTTAGGCCCGATTTACGTACTTCCCAAATCTCTGCTTGTGATTTGGCCTCAGTCGCCTCCACCACCGCATCTGCAAAACCCAGCGACTCCATGAGCTCACCCAGCTCTCGCAAATTCTTCAGCTGCTCAGCTTGGTCCTCACCAGCGAACTCAACCAGCAATATTGCTTGCGGCTCACCTTTAACGTATTTATTTATGGTCGGCGCATAGATTGGAATATTCCTAGCCAGATCGATCATTGTCCGATCGACCAACTCCACCGCCGCCGGTTTTAGTTTGACTAAATGTTGGGCGCTGTCCATCGCCTGATAAAAAGTTGGAAAATGACAAACACCGAGCACCTTGTGCTGAGGAATAGGCTGCAAATTCAGATGGATTCGCTGAAAGAAAGCCAAGGTGCCTTCTGAACCAACCAACAGACTCGCCATATTCGGCACCTGCTTGATTAGTTCATTGATGTTGTAGCCGCCAACCCGTCGAAGTATCTCCGGAAACCGCGTGTTAATTTCCTCAGCTTCCCGTTGCCCCAATGCCAATAGCTTACTCACCAGCGCCTGATAAGCGGGATCACCATCGCTGGATCGATCATCGCCAAGCATCCTGAAATGAGCTTGAGTGCCATCAGCTAGCAATGCTTCTACCGAACACACATTGTGTACCATGTTTCCGTAACGAATAGACCGTGCACCGCAGCTATTGTTACCGGTCATACCGCCAATAGTCGCCCGACTCGCCGTCGACACATCGACAGGAAACATCAAGCCATGCGGCTTAAGATAACGATTGAGTTGATCAAGTACCGTTCCGGGTTGCACACTGACAGTACGTTTCTCGACATCCAGATCACTTATCTGGTTTAAGTGCTTGGTCGTGTCAATTAGCAATGCCTCGCCAATCGCCTGTCCATTTTGAGAAGTGCCAGCTCCACGCGGCAGTACTGGTATTTCGAGATCCTTAGCTATCTGCACCGCGGTCACAACGTCTCTATCGTTTTCCGGCACAACCACGCCATGCGGTTGAATCTGGTAAATCGACGCATCCGTGCTATATCGACCTCGGCTAAACGTATCGAATAGAACCTCGCCTTGCAGTTCTTTTTTTAATCGCGTTTCGAGTGGCCCGGTATTACTCATACATTACAATCTGACAGAACGTTCTAAAGACAGGTTTGTGGTATTTGCTCGAGATAAAGCGAGCAATAAAACCAGCGAAAAACTAACTAATTGGTAAACCGTGATCGATTAATAGTTTAAATAAAACCAAACGACCACATAACGCATACAGCGCTAAATGAAGCTAATCCTCCGACAAGCGTAGCTCCACCATAACCAAAAATTGCGTCTTTCACCGGTAATCTCGTTAGTGAAGTGCAGACCCAGAAGTAACTTGAATTTACGTATTTTATAATCACTGATCCGCACGCACCGGACAGCATGGCCGCCTCCGGAGAAAGCCCAAGATTGCCCAACATCGGAGCTACCAATGAAGCCGCGGTAATTACTCCAACCGTTGTTGAACCGGTAATCATATTCCCCATGATTCCGATCACGAATGGCAGCAGTATTGCTGGTAAACCGTAGGTTGAGAAAAACCCGCTGATAACATCAACTGCAGGTGTTGCCTTTAATATGGCACTCAAGGAACCGCCTAGTCCCGTGACCACAAGAATCATCGCGGATACTTTTAAGGCTTCTTCGATCCAGGCATTTTTTGAGGCCTTTTTATGTTCTTCGGTCCGAATATTCCTATACGCCAGCCAAACGCCAATACTGAGCGCCGCCACTGGCCAACCAATATAGACCAGCCCGGTTCGAATAATATGATCCTCGGCCAGAAAAAGCCGCGAAATACTCTGCCCGGATATCAGCAAAATTGGTATTACGATTGGTGCATAAGACGCGAACGCGCCGGGCAACCCCTTGGGCTCGTCATCAAGAAACGTTTCACCGGCAAACTCATCATCGGGTAGTGTCTTAATTCGAGGGCCGGCAATATACTGCCCCCA
>DNHK01000112.1 GCA_003485905.1 Gammaproteobacteria bacterium
CGCGCCGATTTCATTGTAGTCCATCGGAGGAACATGCAAAATTGGCCGTCCAACTCTGCCGGTGGCCTCGCCTGTCCAAGCGCTGGAGAAGTTAGGTAAGCCATTTGGGAGTTGCAAAGCCATATTAAATACGCCCTCTTTTTCGACGCTAGCTGCGCCAGGTGCGCCTACAACTTCGCCAGTGGCTGGATCGACAAATGTTACGCTATCGTCTTCCTGCATGGAGACCATCGGTGAACCATTTCTCGTTGATGGGCCGGTTATTCGAATGTAATCACCTTCGCTTAAGGTGTCTCGATCCCAGCCTTGGTTGCGCATAGATGTTGCCGAACCACCTTCTGCCAACCATTGAGTTTCTTTACCTTCCTCATCGATCACATTGAAATAAACGATTACGTGCGGATTACTATATTTAAATCGTTCCACAGTACCTTCGACCGTAATTATCTCTTCACTAAAGGTTGCTGCAAATGAATGGTGTGCATAGGTTGGCACAGCGCTGAATAGGCTGACTAGCAATACACTGAACTTAATATTATTTAGCATTGGAGATTCTATGGTTAAGCATGAATAGATTATAATCGGTGATTATAGCCTTGTTAGTATTAAATCGAAAATTTCGATTGATCAAACTTTATAATACTTGTCGTATGTCAGGTGTAATAATATATGACTTATAGGCACACTTTTTCGCAAACGAAATATTCTGATGATGAATATTAATCAAAACCAAACAGGGAGATCAGTCCATTGAATTCAGAGGCAACTATTAGACTAGATAGAAATCGCTACCCCGTGCTCATTGGGGCATTACTAAGTGCCTCGCTACTCGTCTTTTTAACGAACACCTATGGTTGGCGACAAAGTGCTCTATTTATAGTTGGGCTGTTCGCTGGAATTGCTTTGTATCATGCGGCATTTGGATTTACCGGAGCCTGGCGGGCTGTGGTCAATACCGGTCGTGGTGCAGGCTTAAGAGCGCAAATGATTATGCTTGGCGTTACAGTGCTTGTATTTACCCCGCTTATTGCGCAGGGCGAATTGTGGGGCATTAGTTTACGCGGAAATGTTTATCCTCTGAATCTTGCAGTTCTAGCGGGTGCCTTTATATTTGGAATTGGGATGCAACTCGGTGGTGGCTGCGCATCTGGTACTCTGTTTACCGCAGGTGGAGGAAACGCTCGCATGGTAGTCACGCTATTGGCGTTCATAGCTGGCTCGGTGATTGGCGCCTGGCACTGGTCTCAGTGGCAGGACTCTCCAGGTTTCGCAGCAGTATCCTTGCAGAAAGATTACGGGACAGTAGCCGCCATTGCCATCAGCATGGCTTTGTTTACTATTATTTGGTTTATTAGTGTAGCTATTGAAAAACGCAAGCATGGCCAGTTAGCAAATAGTTCTTCAGATGGTAGTAATTACTCATGGTTGCGTGGTCCCTGGCCTTTGGTTGCAGGCGCGCTAGGGCTTGCTGCAGTTAACATCTCGACCCTGGCGTTAGCTGGCCGTCCTTGGGGAATTACCTCAGGTTTTGCCCTGTGGGGGTCCAAACTTATGATGTCTACGGGCTTTGACGTGACCTCGTGGGGGTATTGGCAAAGACCATCCTATGCCGCCGCACTTGATGAAAGTGTGCTAAGCAATACTACCTCGGTGATGAACATTGGAATATTGTTGGGCGCATTAATCGCTGCGGGTCTTGCACAAAAGTACTCGCCTACATTTAGATTGCCATTGCGTTCATTGTCCGCAGCAATAATCGGTGGTCTATTAATGGGCTACGGCGCACGCATTGCATTTGGATGTAATATAGGTGCATTTTTTAGCGGTGTTGGATCGGCTAGTTTGAGTGGCTGGTTATGGTTTTTAGCTGCATTTATTGGCAGCATGATCGGTACGCGGTTGCGGCCTCGTTTCGGGCTCGATTGATTCTTTGTTGGTAGGTTGATTATTCGTTTAAGCCACTAATTATTTGTTCAAATTCTGAGCTGATTCAACGGCTTGAAAGTGAGGAATATCCTCGCCAAGTAGCTGATTGGTAAGTAGCCCTGCGGTTATTGAACCGTTTACATTCAGTGCGGTGCGTGCCATATCAATCAATGGTTCGATGGATATCAGTAAAGCCACTAATGCGATAGGAAACCCCATTGCTGGCAGCACCACTAACGCTGCAAATGTCGCGCCTCCGCCCACTCCAGCTACTCCAAATGAGCTTATCGCGACGATGGTAATAAGTTGCAACATAAATAGTGGGTCCAGAGGATCAATGCCCATACTTGGAGCAATCATCGTCGCTAACATCGCGGGATAGATACCTGCACAACCATTCTGACCAATAGTTGCTCCGAAAGTGGCGGATAGGTTTGCTATTGAGGGGGATACGTTCAGCTTATGAATTTGCGTCTCGATATTTAGCGGAATAGTTGCGGCAGAACTTCGTGATGAAAATGCAAACACAAGAACGGGCCAGACCTTTCTGAAGTACGCACGCAGATTTACGCCGTTTAAACCCAGGAGTACTGCGTGTATTGCAAACATAATTGCAATAGCAACGTAAGAGGCGACAATAAATGTGAGTAAGGCAACTATATCTTGCCCGTTTGATTCAGCGACTACCTTGGTCATGAGCGCCAGAATTCCGTATGGCGTTAACAACATAATCATTCGTACTAACTTCATGATTATCGCTTGGGCTGTCTCGACAAACGATACAATTGCGGCACCTTTTTGTTCGTCTTCATTAGCGACAAGTAAAGCTGCGATGCCAAACAGAATTCCAAATATTACGACTGCAATAACGGATGTTGGGCGAGCCCCGCTAAGATCTGAAAAAATATTTGATGGAACAAATCGAATCAGTGTATCGGCCAGGTCAAGTTCTGCGATTGACTCATGTTGTGATTGCAGTACGTTTGCGCGCGCCAGCTCGCGTGCGCCCTCTGTCATCCCGTCCATGGATAAACCGAATAGATTTGCTATCAATATGCCTATTAAGGCCGCCACCATAGTAGTGGCTATCAAGATTCCAATGACTGAACCTCCGACCTTGCCTAGGGCTGCAACTTCCCGCATGCGAACGACTGCAGATATCATCATAATCAACACTAGCGGCATGATGACCATACGCAGCAAGTTAATGTAGCTGCTCCCGATAACTCCAGTCCATTTTAACGTTGTATTGATAACGTCCGGAGTCTCAGAGTAGCCAATTTGTAGAAGTAGACCAAACATAATACCGGCACCAAGGCCGATCAAAATTTGCTTGGATAGAGAGTGCTGTGGGCCACTTAAACGCGTAAGCGCAAACGACAGCCCGAGAAATATCAGCAGATTTAGAATAATTAGATAATTCATTTTTTTACCAAATGACTATAGGAGTTGCATGTCCCGCCGATGCTGTTACAACTAGAATCGAACGCGTTGTTTTTCTATGCGGATGCAATTATCCACAGATTAGATCACGCTACCTGGCAGATATGAAGATGTTTGTGGTGCAACAATATGTCGCGGCGGAAGATATTGATGGTAAGATTCAGTCACAGATTTCTAGGAGGAACGGATATGTTTCAACGGTTGGTACTGGCACTGGCAATTTTGTTAGCTGTAGGGTCCATTTCTGCTATCGAATCTGGCGATATAGCCCCGGCTTGGACAGGTTCAGATTACTCCGGGAACTTGGTTGAGTTTCCTGCTGGTACTAACGGCAAACCGACCGTGATGGTTTACTGGGCTACCTGGTGTCCATATTGCAAAGCGTTTATGCCTTATCTTTCGCAAATACAAAAAGATTATGGTGCAGATAAGATTAATGTTCTTCTGATCAATCATAAGGAAAGAGGCATTGGGGACCCGACTGCCTATGTTGAAGCGTTGGATTGCAAAGCAATCGCGATAAGAGATGGCGACTCGATTGGAGATACATATTTAGTCAACTTCATTCCAGGGCTGATGATTATTGATAGCGAAGGAGTGGTTGCTTGGAAACGAGCATCAACTGATCTACCAGCAGGAATAGCAGTAGGTAAGCTTTGGGATCAGCAGGTTCGTGAGCAACTCGACCAAATGTTATAGATTAGCTTTAACATTAGATTTTGAATTGATTGGCGAAGGTCGTAATTCGAAACCTTGCTTTTTGTAGATTAGATAGGCCGTGTAGAAGCCCAAACTATGGTTAAAAAAACGTTGTTCTTGCTGGCTACCTGTCAAGGATTAATGCTGTCTTGTACGTCGCTATCGGTGGCGAGCTCCGCATTGGTTGGTGTTGCTTTGTCTCCTAATCCACGACTAGCAACACTCCCACTTGGATTGTTGGCTGTTTGTATGATGTTAACCATGATTCCAGCATCATTGCTTATGAAACACTATGGTCGGCGGCGTGGATTTATGCTGGGTGGCTGTGCGGGTACTATAGGTGGTCTAATCTGTTCACTTGGCATTATTCAAAGCAGCTTTGTCATATTTTGTGCTGGTGCTGCCATATTTGGCGTGGCTATGGGGTTTGGCCAATACTACCGATTTGCGGCAGCAGAAATCGTTGATTCTAGCTATAAAAGCAGAGCAATTTCATGGGTCTTGGCGGGTGGATTAGCAGCTGCGTTTATTGGCCCGAATACAGCAAGCTTAACCAGAGATCTAATTCCAAATGCTGCCTTTGCGGCGTCTTATATTGCGCTCGCAATCTTCAGTTGTTGCATTATTATCATTCAGTTTTTTATCCGCATACCCATGCCTACAAATGATGAAATAGAAGGTCATCAACGACCAATGCGTAAGGTGTTAACGCAACCAACATTTATAGTAGCTGCGCTGTGCGCAATGATAGCTTATGCGACAATGAACTTGTTGATGTCGGCTACGCCACTGGCAATGCATGCACGGAATATGCCTTTCAGCGATACAGCCTTGGTGATTCAATGGCATCTCGTGGGTATGTTCGCCCCTTCGTTTATTACTGGCAATCTGATCGATCGGTTTGGTGTACTCAAGATTATGTTTTCCGGTGCTCTTATTTTAATCAGTTGCGCTTTGATCGCGCTTTCTGGCCAGCTATATTCTCACTTTATTATTGGGCTTGTGATGCTCGGCATAGGGTGGAACTTTCTATACATTGGTGGGACCACCTTATTAACAGAAGTTTATTCACCTGCTGAAAAGGGCTCAGTGCAGGGCATAAACGAATTTATGGTTTTTTCAGCAACGTCAATTACAGCTTTGTCTTCAGGTTATTTGCACTATACTTTTGGCTGGGAGAAGTTAAATCTCTACGCTATTCCATTGATCTGCTTTGCCGCAACAATGATCGCATTACTTGGCTGGAAGAGCAGGCTTTCGCAACCACAAGTAGCATAGCGGCAACCACCGCTTTGCTAATGATATGCATGTAGATAGGAGTAACCATTAGGTGTTCAAGCGATTAGACACTATTCGCAATGTCGATGATTTTCGATTAATGGCGAAGCAAAGGCTGCCGGGTCCAATTTTTCATTATATTGATGGCGCAGCGGATGATGAGATTACCTACCGTAGAAACACGGCCGCGTTCGATGATGTGGATTTAGTGCCTAGCGTTTTAGCAGGCGTAGAAGATATAGATATGTCTACTACAGTAATGGGGCAAAAAATTGATATGCCACTATTTCTATCGCCGACAGCTCTGCAGCGGCTGTTTCATCATGACGGCGAGATGGCGGTTGGACGTGCCGCAGAAAAGTTTAATACTATTTTTGGCGTGTCCTCTCTTGGCTCGGTTAGCATAGAGAAAATTGGTCAGGAAATAAGTTCACCAAAGTTATTTCAGCTTTATTACCACAAGGATAAAGGGTTAACCCGCAGTATGATCGATCGCTGCAAAGATAGCGGTTTTGATGCGCTGGCTTTAACTGTTGATACGATCGTAGGGGGGAACCGGGAAAGAGATTTGTATACGGGGTTTACGACACCTCCTAGGTTGACTTTGAAGAGCTTACTTAGTTTTGCCGCACATCCGGCCTGGGCATTTAATTATTTTACCCACGACGAGTTTGAACTGTCACAGCTAAAAGATTACATCACTGAAGGTACTTCGGTGTCGATTTCGGTCGCTGATTATTTCAGTAAAATGTTGGACCAATCGATGGATTGGAAGGCTGCTGAAGAGGTAAATAAATATTGGGGCAAGGAATTTGTGCTAAAAGGAATTATGTCGGTAGAAGATGCACGGCGAGCTATTGATATAGGAGCAACCGCGATTATGGTTTCCAATCATGGTGGTAGACAATTGGACGGTTCACGCTCGCCTTTTGATCAGCTAGCTGAGATTGTCGATGCCGTGGGCGACAAGATTGATGTGATCTGTGACGGGGGGATCCGTCGCGGAACTCATATCCTTAAAGCGTTATCGGTAGGAGCGAAGGCTTGCTCAGGTGGGCGTTTATACTTATACGCTTTGGCAGCCGCGGGGCAACCAGGGGTTGAAAAAGCGTTATCTCTATTAAAACAGGAGTTGGTTAGAGATATGAAATTGATGGGTTGCAAGTCTGTGAAGGACCTAACAAGAGAGAACCTGAGATTCAGATAATATTGCTTATCTGCTTCGCAGCTCAGGCTCTCTTTATCTTAGAAATTCTATAGTTTACTCGGGAATTCCCGCTTCAACTGTAATAAGTAGATTTACCTCTGGAAAGAATCCATTTTGCAGATCGTAGTCGATCCCAAAATCCGCACGATTGATTGTGACTGTCGCATCGGCACCACATACCTCTCGCCCGTGACGAAAATGTGGTTGGCATTTAAATTGATTGATGGTCAAGTTCACCGGTTTTGTGACCCCATGCAGAGTTAGTTCACCTTCTACAGCCGTAGGATTCCCATTCTCATAATTCACCAATGTGCCTGTGTATGTTGAGGTTGGATATTGCTCGGTGTGTAAAATATCGTTTCTTGTGCGTTCGTTCATTGGCTCAAACCCGAAATCGATTGATTCCATATTCATAGTGACATCTATGCTTCCGGTTTGTGCTTCTTTATCTAGTATTAAGGTGCCTGATGTCTCATTAATCTTGCCCCGCCATACAGATAGCCCTGCCCAGTGATCCGCCTCAAAAGCCGGAAAAGTATGGGATGGGTCAACCGGATAAGTAACCGGTTCAGCAAACCCAGTGCTTACAATACAGCTCGACGCGATGAACAAAAGCGCTCGTTTTAGATTTGTGGTGCTCATTTATATATTCTCCGATTTTTATTAAATATCTGCCTTCCGATGCCATGCAGACATTTTCGGCTAAGGGGTAACCCGGTATCAGCGTGTTAAGCGATATCGCGAAGGTGTATTACTAACTGAAACGACGCTGTATCGCAACTGCAGAACTAAACTATTTAAGAACTATTTCAGATCTACCCTATTTTAATACCAGACTAGTGATCTAGTTACTTTGGATTAACTAGGGAATTAAATAGTAATTGAATTCTTCTATTCGACGGTCAAATGTCGGCTTGCTGCTTCCGGGTCGCACGGGGTTTCTACAAATTCACGATTCTCGTCTTTAAAATAGCCACCTACTAAGGTTACCGGTTCGTTTAGGTATACAGGGTCAGTAACCGTGATGGCTATTTCAATCGACAGGCCATCTTCGGCAAGGTAATAATTCTCGACAAGCGATTTTTCAGCGCTGGAGTCTACGCCATTTGCAGTTCCCCACAGGGTAGGAAGAAATCCGGATGTTTCCACAATCAAGTGACGATCCGTTTCAAATCGACCAAATGAAGTGCCCACATAGCTCGGTTCTTGGTCCTCTAGACCCTGTGCATCCGCGTCTAGCCAGATAGTGCGCTTTTCATCCATATGTTCTTTTTGGATTCTTATACTATTTGTGTCACGCGTAAAATTAGTGCCATAGGGGTAAATCATGATTCTTGGAACACCAATTGCGTTGCATTCCAACTCCGGATTTTGCTCAAAGCTAAAGTTATCAACTGATTTTTGCGCCAGTTCAGTGTAAGACCATTCTTCGGGTGGAAGGCCACCTGCATTTTTAACATCGAACCGGCTAAAATCAAGCCTCCACGTGCCGGTGA